>JAYVIY010000268.1:0-9384 GCA_043769795.1 Pseudobdellovibrio sp.
CAAAGACCAGATTCCATGCTTCCAATAAGCATAGTCTTCAAATGTTCCATCGGCCGGATAAAGCACCTGCGTGTTATTTCCGATCTGGTAATTACTTTCTTTTGTCGCCGCTTTAACTAATTCCATATATTGCGCATCATAAGGAGTTGAAACATCTTGGGTAGAAATCCCCCAAGGATAAACCACCGCCGGCCAGTAAGTATGCAAAGTTGCAGAAATCTGAATATTTTTTGTTTCTAAAAAATCCGCCATGGCTTTTGTTGATTTTAAGTTATAAGCAGCGCCCGATTTGCAGGGCCCGGTATAGTCGCGGTTCGGGTCGAATGAACCCCTGATGCCATTTTCATTTCGGCTTGTTTTATTATATCCGGTTACATTCAGCACCGGCACGATAAAGATTGTCTGACCACTCACCGGGTTTTTTGCGAGACTATCCGCCACTCCCAAAGCAACTGCGGTTGAACCATATTCGTTACCATGGTGTGTGCCCACAATAAGTGAATTGACCTCGCCGTTACCAATCTGCAACGCCTGAATAGGAACACCTTGGTCGTTCACTCCGATCGAAATAACTTTTGCGTTGGCTGGATTTTGTGCCGCAATTTTTTGAATGGTCGAAATGACCTGATCATAATTAGTTGCGCTGGGCCCAACAATTAGAAACATTGATATGATTGCATCTAGCATTTTGCATCTCTTTTCTGCGAATCCTTCGCTTCATTAGAGATATTCTTTCAATACTGACGAAAGCCTAACAACTAATCATTGTTGAACTGGACTAAGCCTAGACGTTTGTCGCTTTTAGTTATTTCTGTTTAGTAATCACATTCAGACACAGTGAATTCTTTTTTACAATTTTCATTCAGAGGGCGCTCGATAAGATCGCCCCACTGACCGCTGACGTTACAGCGCTTACGATAACACTTTGCATTTTCAAGCCACCAGGCGCACTGATCTTTCTGAGCGAAGGGCTTCTTACATAAAAAAGTAGCTTCATAAGCGAGTCGTTTTTTTAAACTCAGTGCTTTTTTAAGCTGAATCGCTTTTTTCTTTTCAAGCTCGCTTTGTCCCAGTTTTTTTTCAGACACCAAGAATTCTTTGGTTTCAAAAATTGAAACTTCAGAAAGCGTGCCTTTCGGAATTTTCCGGCTATTCAAAAGATAATCAAATTTGATCCCGCCACCGTCCTCAGACAATACTCCCTTAAATTTAACCTGCTCCCCGGCTTTTAAGTTAACTTTCTTTTCAAAGGAGAAAAACTCCAGAGGCAAAACTCCACTTATGACCTTAACTTCAACACTGGGTTCACGCATATCGAGCTTTATTACAAAATCATAAATCCCGGAAGTCGGAAGTTCAAAAAAGGGAGTTTTCAGCGTGACGAAACCATCATTTTTTCCGAGGCCACGATGAATTGAGGCAAAGCGAATCTCGCCCCCCAGGATATAAAACTCAGAAACAAAACCTGTTTCATTTGAAAATTCAAGTATCTGAGCTTTCGAATTCGGGTAAACGATAACTTGATCGAACGTGTTCAGTTTGAACTCAAACTGGTCAAGCTTAGACGTAACCACCGCAAAAGGAGATTTCAACCACATCTCTTTTGAAAGAACAGCTTGTTTTTTATTCTCGAAAACCACAATTGGTGAATTAACCCAAGCGGTGACTTGTGGAAATGCAAATACAGACAAACTGAATAGATTCAAACTGAGCAAAATGCTGCATTTTACAAAATTCAAATTGAACCTCCATTGCCCGAGCTGGCTCCTGTTTCAAGTTCACGTAGCTTTGCCCATTTGAGAAAAACTGAATAACCGGCGTTACACGCGATAACAAAACCCGGATAAGCATCAAGGAAACCCCGTTTTAAAAAATAACACTCGATGAATTTGACCCAGGGTTTTGTAAAAAAATGAAACCAAGAAAATTTTTTGCGACTAGCAAACATTTCCTGCGCCTGCAGAGTTGAATACCGATTATTGGTCTGAACCTGATGCTCAATGTTTTTAAATACATAGTGATTTAAAGAAGTTGAAAGGTTTGCGTAAGCCTTTGCTTCTACTTTTTCGTGAATCTTTGACTCATTCCACTGGCTAAATTTCTTATTAAAAAGCCGGGTTTGGTAGTCAGGGTACCAGCCGCCAAATTTTATCCAACGGCCCAAATACCGCGATTGTCTCGGCACACGATAGGCAGTTTCAGAACCTAGCGAGGTCATCTTATTTCTAATCTCGAGCTCAAAATCGCTCGTTGCTTCTTCGTCACAGTCGATTGAAAAAACCCAGTCGTTCTTAGCGTAACTGGTCGCCGTTTGCTTAGTTTTTCCAAAGCCCAACCAAGGTCCAGTGATTACATTTGCGCCCAATTTTCTGGCAATATTGCAGGTTTCGTCGGTTGAACCTGAATCGTAAACCACGATGTCGTCGGCCCAAGATACCGAACTGATTGCTCGTTCAATGTTGGCTTGCTCATTTAACGAGATCAAAACCGCGCTGACCGGAATTTTTTGTTTATTATTATTCACAATTTAATGTCACAACCTTTCATCTTTGTTGTCAAACCAAACTCAAGCTATGTAACATATTTGAATATGAATAATATACTTAGAAAACCACTTATTCTGACACTTACGATCTTTCTCTCGGCATTACTTTTGGCACAAACAAGTTTTGCTTACCTCAGTGTCAACGAAACTGCAGAACTTGTTAAAGAAGGTGACTACCGAATCGGATTTATTCCGCAGCTCATTCTTTCAAATGGTGGCGGTTCAAACATGGGTGTTTTTTTTGATATGCCCGTTGAAAGCGATATCAATTCGCGCTTCATTATCGGCGGTGGAAACACTGATTTCTGGGCCTCGGCATCGGTCAAGTGGGTTCCTTATCCTGATTACGAAAAGCAACCGGCGATTGGCTTACGCGGTTCATTAACCTATGCCCGTGATGCCAATGCTAACTTTTATGATATTCAGGCCACACCGATCATCAGTAAAATTGTTGATTCGCAATGGGGAAAAATGAATCCCTACGTAGGGCTACCGATTACAATAGTTCATAGCACACTCAGCGCGACCTTAATGCAATTTGTAGTGGGCACCGAGTGGGTTGAAAAGAAGGATTACCAAATCGGGGCTGAGTTCGATTTTAATTTATCAAATACGAATACGGCGTTAACATTTCACTTTTATTTTCCATTTAATGGAAGCACAGGATTTAGAAAATAATATGTTAAATTGGATCTTCGGTTCTTCAACTTCGGGTGGCGCAGATATGTATATCGATCTTGGTACAGCCAATTCGCTGATTGCGATCAAAAACAAAGGCATTGTATTGAACGAGCCTACCATTGTGGCGGTCACTGAAACCAATATGAAGAAGCGAAAAATTTTGGGAATCGGCCTTGAGGGCGTTGAGATTGCAAAAAAAAATCCGGGCCACATTCTGACGATTAAGCCGATTCGCGACGGAGTTATCGCCGATTTCGATGCCACCAGGTCAATGTTGCAGTACTTTATTGAAAAAGTTCTCGAAAAGAATTCGCTGAGTCGTCCTTCGGTCGTAGTTTCGCTACCTTATGGCGTCACTGAGGTTGAAAAAAAAGCAGTGATAGAAGCCTGTAGATCTGCCGGCGCCAGTAAAACCTATTTAATCGACGAACCCATGGCGGCTGCGATCGGAGCCAAGTTACCGATAAAGGAAGCTTCCGGCCAAATGATCATTGATATCGGCGGTGGAACTACTGAAATTGCCATCATCGCACTTTCTGATATTGTTTATTGCGAACCATTGCGAATCGGCGGACATAAATTTGATGAAGCGATAATTCGCTACATGAAAGACATGAAAAAATTGATCGTGGATGATGAAACTGCAGAATTTCTAAAAATAAAACTAGGGACGGCCCTCCCGAAAAAAAATATTATCTCGATTGAAATTGAAGGCCGCGACCTCGAAACCGGTTTTCCGAGAAAACAGATCGTCACTTCAGAGGAAATCGGGGCTGCTCTTGCCGACTCGATCCAGCAGATTGTTCATAGCGTACTGAATGCTCTTGAAAACACTCCGCCTGAGTTGGTTTCGGACATTATCGGAAATGGCATTGTTTTGGCCGGCGGTGGCGCTTTAATAAAAGAACTTTGTGCAAAGATCGAAACTGAAGTGCGAATTCCGGTCAGAGTTGCAGAAAATCCATTAACGGCTATTGCCCTCGGCGGCGAAATGGTGCTATCAGACCCTGAGCTGCTCGATAAAATCCAACTGGAAGTTTAATTCAACGAGGCAACGAGGATATATGAAACGCCAAATAGTAATGACCTGTGCCCTACCCTATGCCAACGGCCCAATACACCTGGGTCACATGCTTGAACATATCGAAGCCGATATTTTTGCGCGCTTTCAGAAAATGCAAGGTCACGAGTGCATTTTTATCTGCGCTGACGACACCCATGGTACTCCAATCATGATCAAAGCCCGCGAACTCAAAATTTCACCTGAACAATTGATTGCCAAATCTTTCGCGGATCATAGTGCTGACTTTGCAGACTTCAGCATCGGCTTTGACCACTACGGGTCAACCAATTCTGATGAAAACCGAAAACTCTGCGAGTTATTTTACGAACGCATGAAGGCTAAGAATCACATTCACAAAAAAGCCATCGAACAGCTCTATTGCGAACATGACAAAATGTTTCTTCCCGACCGCTTCGTCAAAGGAATCTGCCCGAAGTGCTCTTCTCCCGGACAGTATGGTGACTCCTGCGACGTCTGTGGCGCAACTTATTCGCCACAGGATCTGAAAGACCCTGGTTGTTCAATTTGCGGCACGAAACCGGTAAAGAAAAAATCTGATCATGTGTTTTTTAAACTCAATGATTTTAAAACATTTCTTCAGGACTGGCTTCCGAAACATACGGCACCGGAAGTATCAAAAAAAATGATGGAATGGTTTAACGAAGATCTGCGTGATTGGGACATCTCTCGCGATGAACCCTACTTCGGATTTTCGATTCCCGGAGAGCCCGGAAAGTTCTTTTATGTGTGGGTGGATGCTCCAATGGGATACGTTTCATCACTAGATCAATGGGCCAGAAAAAATAACCGCAGCCTTGATGAGTTCTGGAATGAAAATTCAAAAACTGAAATTTATCATTTCATCGGTAAAGATATCGTTTACTTTCATACACTTTTTTGGCCAGCGCTTTTAAAAAGTGCTGATTTTAAAACTCCGACGCAAGTTAATGTGCATGGCCACGTCATGGTTAATGGCGAAAAAATGAGTAAGTCAAAGGGTACATTTATTTCATCTCGGGTCTATCTCAATCATTTAGATCCGCAATTTCTCAGATATTACTATGCGACTAAAATTAACGGTACGATCGATGATCTCGATTTGAGTTTTGACGATTTTACTTCGAGAGTAAATTCTGATTTGGTCGGAAAAATTGTTAATCTAGCTTCGCGAGGGGCTCAAATGTTGTCTAAAAAAATGGATGGCGTAATGAGCACTCCGGATGCAGCCGGAAAAGTTTTGCTCAATCAGATCTCTGAAAAAGCCGATCAAGTTGCAAAGTATTATGATACGCGAGATTTCTCAAAGGCCACCACACTAATACGCGAAATGGCCGAGCACACGAATAAGTATTTCGACGACAAGGCTCCGTGGAAAACTGTTGAATCAGATCCTGCGGCTACTAAGCAGGTTTTGACCACTACGCTGAATGCCTTTCGCAAAATGGCAATTTTTCTAAAACCCGTTTTACCGAAAATGGCAACCTCTGTTGAATTACTGCTGAATGAGTCTCCATATCAATGGAGCGACCATTCTAAAATTTTAACCGAGCACAAAATCGGCGACTACTCCCATTTAGCGAGCCGCGTAGACGCGGATAAAGTTAAAGCCATGATTGAAGAGCAAAAAAATATTTATGCTGAACTTGAGAAAACAAGGCCCGCACAAGCTAAAACTGCAGTTGCCGCTATCGGTCCAGCCACAGAAATTGAATTTGAAGATTTCGCAAAGGTCGACCTGCGAATTGCTACAATAGTTGCAGCCGAAGAAATAAAAGAAGCCGATAAGCTTTTAAGATTAAAAGTTGAACTGGAACCGGGAATCACAAAACAGATCATTGCCGGGATCAAATCAGCTTATTCTCCCGAAAAATTACTTGGACGAAAAGTTCTCATTTGCGCTAATCTCAAACCTCGAAAAATGAAATTTGGAATCAGTGAAGGTATGGTCTTAGCCGCCGGCGACGGTGGAGCCGACCTATTTGTACTTTCAGCTGATGAAGGCGCTAAAAGCGGAGCCAAAGTCAAATGAGTCGGTCCAAAGTTGAAGAAATTTACCGACTTTTTCAGGGCCTTGAAAAAGATTCTCAGGATGGAAACTTCGATCATCAGCTTTTAGAACACCTGATGATGTGTATTGCCGAACTTGAAAATTCGGATGAAGTTATTTTACAAAAATTGGCGAAGTATCAACATCACTTAACTCCGGCGATGACATTACGCCATTTTGCAGGAATTGCCGTACCCTTTGAAAGATATTTAAAAAAATCTATTCAAGATGACGATTTTTTAGTTTCGACAACGGATCGAGATCACTTGGTGGCAAAGCGTGTTCCGTTGCATTTTGTGATCGATAATATGCGCTCGGCATTTAACGTCGGATCAATTTTCAGAACCGGCGACACTTTAGGGGCCCAAAAAATCTGGCTCACTGGTTACACGCCCACTCCCCATCAGCTTCAGGTTGAAAAAGCCGCACTGGGTTCTACTCTGATCATGGATTGGCAAACCTGCAGCTTCACTGAAGCCATCATCACTTTAAAAGAAAACAATTTCCGCATCATCGCACTTGAAACTTCAGCCAAAGCCCTCGATATTTCAATTCCTTTTAATGAAAAACAAGCTGTAGCCCTCATCGTCGGCAACGAAAGATTCGGGCTCGACAAAGAGCAGCTGGCACTTTGCGATGAAATCCGCCGCATTCCGGTTTACGGAATTAAAAACTCGCTTAACGCCGCAACCGCCGCAGCCATAGCGGGCTACGAATGGCGCAAACAGTGGACCGAATCAGAGGTAGCTGGCACCTGTTAAGGTAGCTGGCACTTTTATGTTGTTAAAAGCTATTGGCCACTTTAAATCTGCGCAGGTTGAGCCTTATCAGGCCGGCCGTCAGCCCGATGAGCTGGGGCTTTTTGGAAAAATTAATTTTAATAAAGGTGAAAATTTTGAGCAGGCCTTGCAAGATCTATCTGGCTGCAGCCATGTTTGGATCATTTTCGGGTTTCATCAAAATGAAAATTGGAAGCCTCTGGTTCAAACACCAAGATCTAATAGAAAAATCGGAGTTTTCGCCACGCGAGCGCCTTACCGCCCAAATCCGATCGGGCTTAGTCTCGTCGAGCTTATCAGCGTTAACGGTTTAATTCTCGAAATCGGTGCCAATGACATTTTAAACGAATCTCCGATATACGATATTAAGCCTTATCATCCTGAGTTTGACTCGGTCGAAGATGCCAGGATCGAGTGGCTCGAAAAAGATACCTTTCCGCAAAACCAAATTTCTATTTCTCCATTTGCAGATTCACAACTTGAGTTTCTTGAAAAAAATAACGTCAAAGAGCTGCGCGCATTTATTACCCGCCAACTGGAGTTTGACCCGACCAACCATGATAAAAAGCGTGTTGAAAAGTTTACTGACTTTTACTGCCTCTCTTATCGCACGTGGCGAATAGACTTCACCGTTATCGATGACACCATCGGCGTGCTCGCAATAAGGTCCGGATACAGTCAGCAGGAATTACTTGAATTCGAAGATAAGTACGCTGATAAAGCGGTTCACAGGCTTTTTAACAAAGAATATAGCTGAAAATCTTTATCTCCAACTTAGTCTCCGAGTTAGTCTCCGAGTTAGTCTCCGAGTTTTTTAGAATTGATCGGCAGTATAAAAATAAATCTCAACACTCCCGCAACGACAAACATCATTGTGTAATTGTCATGATACACAAACTTAAGTAGTAATGCTCCGGCGATAGTACCTAAAACCTGAACCGGCAAGCCCACTGAATTATAGAGTGAAACCGCTTCGAGCTTTTCATCGGACTTAATATTCTTAAAGATAACGAGAGCAAGACCCATTTCCCAGCCGGCCCAGCCCACACCTGATACAAACTGCACCAGCGCAAGCCAGAAAGTTCCCGGGCAAAATGGCAGCAGCATAGGCAAGGGTGCAGCAATCAATCCGCCGATGAAAAATAATTTATGAGGATTAGAATTGGGTCTAAATTTTTGCAGAAGAAATGTAGTGGTAATTTTACCAATGAACATCGAACCCATCACATACATAAAACTGACATAGCTAAGGCTGCGTATATTCAGCAAATAACCACTCACATAGGGCGCCGACAGATAGAGTGAAAAATTAAACAGCGAATACACCATAAAGAAGTGTTTTCGTTTCTTTAAAAAACTGAATTTCTTTTTTATATTTAAATTATAATGTGCATCTGATTTCGGAAGCTTTTTTAGAAGAAAGAATGACAAGAGCTTTAAGTGATAGGCAATAAGAAAAATCAGAATAAATACCAGCGCCGTCGGAATTCGTAAGCTTTCAAGATGAAGAGTCAGTCCGCCGACAACAAGTCCAAGAATAATTCCGATTTGAATAATCCGGGTTCGCTCTGAAAAATAATGGTGGCTGTCTTCAATGGGAATCAGTTCTGAAATCCATTTGTTCCAGCTCGGAAGGGCCGAAAAATGGCCAAACCAATATCCCGAATAAATAACTAATAAAATATAAAAAATATTTTCTGGCTGGTAAAGTCCCACAATAGCTAAGGTCGCAAGACTGAGTGCTTGCACTATTGTCGCCAACTGAACCCAGTCCGAATTATAAAATTTGTGAAATAGTCTATTAAATACGAAAGGTGTTATTCCAGCAAAAAGCAGAGGCAGCGAAACCAGAAGACCCGATTCTATGACGCTGACACCTTTGAACAAGGCAAAGGCCGCAAAATAGGTTTCGGCCAAGCCCACCACGAGGCTTGTGAAAAAAGCCTCGAAGAGAGTTAGGGATCGTTTGTTTTTAAAGAAACCCTTCACAAGAAATAATATAAATTTAAAATTTATTTAAGCGCAATTAACTGAGCGATCAATAAACTGACAACCGACATTACTTTAATCAGAATGGCAATTCCCGGGCCCGAAGTGTCTTTGAACGGGTCACCGACTGTATCGCCGACAACAGCTGCTTTATGGGCGTCAGAACCTTTTTTGTGCCCTGGAAGACCGCCCTTTTCAATGAACTTCTTAGCGTTGTCCCAAGCACCACCGGCGTTAGCCATAAATAAACTCATAGCTGCACCAACGGCCATACCACCAG
>JAYVIY010000269.1:0-9375 GCA_043769795.1 Pseudobdellovibrio sp.
GAAACACCAGAACGCATCGCTTACACTGCCAAAGAGGGCTTTCTGGGTCATGAAATTTCATTGGCCTTTAAATTCAGATTCGGAAATAAAAATCTGATAGTAGGAACTCAATACGCAGACTATTCGCAGTCGGCCAACAAGCAAAGCTTTCTGCATCAGAGTAATGTCAACTGGAGTTTCGTCGCAGCCTTGAGCTGGGTTTTTTTTCAGTCTTCAGAACGCGGAACTAATTAGCTTTCAAAGCCGACATGATTTTTAACATATCAGTTTGGTTTTGCTTGACCCAAAGGTTTCCCAAATGTCCGCCTAAAGGATAAATTATGCTGCGGTCCTGACCGAATATATCCTGCAAGTAAGAAAGTTGATCTGCATCGACCAAAAAATCGTCAGAGTTGTGCATCAAAAAAACATTCTTATTTTCGATAATTTCTTTACGAACGAAGTTGAAATTGACGTGCTTTATCAGCTCGGGCAATTTTGGATATTTTGCGGAAAACGTTGGAATAATTAATTTTTGCAAATACCCCTGAAAACCGATTTCTGAGATTTCTTTATGACGTTCATCCCAGCGATAACGTTCAAGGCGAGATTTAAGAATTCCGGCATCCTTGACGATCTGACTTGCAAAAATCACGTCGTCGATACTCATTCGCAATACACCGCCGGTTAAAAACGTGTATTCTTTTTCCGTCAGTACAAATTTTTTATCCAGATCAGCGAAGTATTCGTCTTTATTAACGTCATACTTTTTATCCATCCTATCAAAAACAAAATTGAAAGCCTTTGATTTGATGTATTCGACATTTTTCATTCCGATGTCAAATGCAATTGAAGCCCGGGTTTCAATCTGGGTAATGGCATGCAACAGATTCACTACCGGATTAACCAGAAGGTAACGTTCAATGTTTAATTTTTTCTCACGTCCGTCAATTGCGCTGATGTGGGCGGCTTGTAAACCACCGAGACCTAAACCCACCACGCCGACTTTTCCCACTTGGTACTTATGCTCGGTTTTGACTTTAGCTAACGCCAATTGCATTGATCTATACATATCCTGAGCATCTTCGTCGGTAACACCGGGAAGGCCGGTCTGACTTGACGAAATTATAAAATTCCAGAAGAAAGGCGAAGAAATTGTTATGACGTTATAGCCGTTTTCCTGAAGCAGATCCGCTTCATACATCATATATCCTGAAGCGGCCGAGCCGCCAATATCAGCGATTAAGAAAACCAAGGGTGCGGCTTTTTTCTGTGGATAGAATCCGAAATGATAGTTTCCGCGCCCCTCAAAGAGAAAGGTCTGGTTGCGCCCAGCAATGGATTCAACTTCCATCATCTTCATTTTTGAAAAGGGATCTTCATTTTTCGATTTAATAATAACCGAGGTTAAGGTCGCAATATCCGCATTTTTATAAGGATAACTATAAGCTTCTTGCCCCGCGAAAGAGTCGGTAGCAACGATGAGGGTCAGCGCAACCAGTAAGGATTTAAGCATAAAAATTAAGCCTTCCGAGAGGAGAACGTTTTTTTGATCTCTCTATTTATAATAGATTGATATCTGAATTTCAAATTTTTCGCGCCTAGCGGGCTTGGGTCATCGAGTTTATGAAAAAATTAGCTGTCAAAAAGTTCGACATCATGACTGTTTTCACCATGGAAATTTGAACTCAAGTAGGCATAAAAAACCAGACTGGCAATGCTTATTAAAAGCATTCCGACCCAAACCGCCAGCAATTGAACAGAGTATTTATTTGTGGTGTCAATGCAGAGATAAACGACAAAAGTGGACATAAGAGTCAAAAAAAGAAAATAAAGTTCAGATAGAAGTTTCATCTCACTCCTTTGAAATAATTTTTTTAAGCTCTGCTCTGGTGTCAGTGAGATATTTCCGGAAATGATTCTTTTGACCTGGGCTGCTCAAATTCCAGAACTTGCTTATGAACACCAGAAACTGCTTTCTAAACGTCTCTTGTTTTTTTACAAAATCGTCGGATTTTGTAAGCGTTTCACCGGCGTAATAACTTAAATTAAAGTCGAGAAGTTCTTTTTTGCTGGCAAATAACCTATCGAACTGCTTAAGACTGTCCATTCGTTCTTGGTTTCTTGACTGGTAGTAACTTCGACTGTCATCGAGAAAATCTTTAAAAACAATCTCTTGTTCGCGATTACTGGAATTCATAAAAAGATCCGCATAGTGCTCATAGGTTTTCATGTAATTTCGATAGAATTTGTTCTTGTCCGTGAGTATTTCATCTGATTTTTTCTTTTTTTCAAGAGCATACTCTTTCAGATTCGAGATCTCAGTGCGGGATATCTGAAGAATCACTTCTGAAAAAGAGGCCGCAAATGCCGTGACCACCTTTTTCTGAAGATCTTTAAATTCTTGAGCTATCGGCCCTAAGTCATCCGGCGAAATTTCATTTTTTTCAGTCAATTGCAACAGATGCTCTAACGAGACATTAATTTCAGTGAAGAGAGGCTTACTGTTCTTTTCAATATCCTTAGTGATAGCCTCTTTGATCTTCTTATATCGATCTGAATCAAGATCTAAAGCGTCGTCAATTTCATTGGATATGAGCCGTGGAGCAAGACTGACTGCCAAATCAATCCTAGAGCAGGAGGTCATTAGCAGCAGTATAAAAAACATTGAAATTATTTTCATCACTCGCCTTTACTCAATTCGCCGACCATTTTAGCTCAGCTGCATTCCCGCCCGGGTCGGCTTTTCTTTACTACTGACTTGAATCAGGGTCTCTTCCAGACTTTCAGAAGGAGGATCGGCCTGAGCTACATCTCCCAGCGAAAGAATACCGACTAATCGTTTCTGACGATTAAGCACTGGTAGCCGTCGGATCTGCTGCTCACCGAATTTTTTTAATACCTCTGCTACACTGTCATCATCATAGCAGTAAAAAACGGAATGCGACATATAATCTCTGGCGATGGACTCACTTATATCTTTACCTTCGGCCACTGCTCGCACAACAATATCGCGATCTGTCAGCATGCCCACCAATCTATCATTCTCTGCGATGGGTAGAATTCCGAAATCGCCCTGTCGCATTTTTGCTGCGGCCTCTCTTAACGTCATCGTAGGATTTCCCAATTCAACTTTTTTTGACATACAATCACTGACTTGCATAAAAATCTCCTTTAGCTTTTCAATATTTATAGGACTGAATTGCAAGCTCAAGGCCAAGACACTCTTTTACACGAACACGGGTAAGAAAATCTCAGTCTAGAAAATTTCCGAGATACTGCTGATCATTAAGAATTTTCTTTAAGACTTTGTATTCCGGAAAGTATTGACTTACAGAATTCCAAAAATTTTCTGAATGGTTCATATATTTTAAGTGGCAAAGCTCATGCACGATAACATAGTCAATTAACACTTTTGATTGACATACGAGCTTCCAATTAAGCGTTATATGACCCACTGAAGAACAACTTCCCCAACGGGATTTATTTGCTCGAAAACTTAGTGTCTTTGGCTTCAGCGACGTCACTTGAACCCAGTGGTTGAGCCTGTCTTTAAGATAACGTTCTGATTCGACACGATAAAACTTTCGAAGAACAGGCTTCATTTCAGCAACAAGTTCAGAATTTGATACTTCACGGCTTTTTTGATAGCAAACCAAAAAACCTTCTTCGATTTGAAAATAGGGTCTAAGCCTTTCAGTGCTCGAAATACGAAAGTACTTTTGCTCACCCAGAAAAGGAAAGAGTCCGCCATCTTTAAATTCAGGAGTCTTATAAAGTGTTTGCATAGACCTGAAGCGCGAAATATTTTTTTCGATCCATTTTTGCTTAGATTGTAAAAAGTCTGAAATTTGTTTTTGGGTCGTTCGGCGATTCGTGCGAACCCTCAAAGGATTATCAGGATGCATATAAATTGTCAGGCGGCGAAGCCCCGCTTTTCGTATAATTTCTACATTATGATTTAAGAACTTTATAACTTCCATCACTTCCAATTAAAGCAACGTTTTCGCTATAAAGAAATCAATTTAGCTATAGCGATTTGCTTTTCACCACTTTGATGCCCCTTTTATCATTCGTTTTAAGTATAATAATTTTTTGCTTTTGCTGTTTTAATAATCAAACCATTGATATATAAGCTCAGAATAAACCAAGGACACTTTATGAAAAATATTACTTTTATTCTGATCACCGCGCTGGCATTCAGCGCAAATGCTAAAAACCTTTTGAAATATCCGACCCTATTGAATATTTCAGACTACAAAGGCACTACTTTCTTTTCACTGATGGAGTCTCAAGTGAAGCCGGCTTTAGATGACTTTGCCACTAACGGTTTTGTCGTCGCTGACGGAAAAACAGTCATTGCTGCACTTAAAAAAGTAGATGCTAAAGTGGCAAAGCGGGCCATAACAGCTGCAGGCAGCGCCGAAGCACTTAAGCAATTGGCGGATGACCTTTCGAAAAACGAAGCCGTCACTTTTTATGATCTCCCTGCGGCGATTGCCGAGGCCGGAGCGGGCGCCGGGCGTTATGATCTTTCAACCTTTTTGGCTTTAGTAAGCGGTGGCGGTGTTGCCGTTCAGATCAATCCGGACAACACGGCTTACAACGTGAACTATGGAACCGGAGAAACTGAAAAAGACGAAATGACCGGACGCAGTTTCGGGGAAGCTCCAAATCGTATGGCACTTGACGCTTCTGATAAACATTATCTTGAAATCTTAGAAAGCTACGTTAGATCAGGCGATGAAAATCTTTCAGACTTCTATAGGTCTTTGCTTGAAATTCTAATTAATAACGACACTAAAAGTTATGCGAATATTTCTGAAGAGGGCCAAGTTGTCGCTACTGACTTTCTTGCAGTTTACATTGCAGAACAAGATCGCCACCTAATGGCTGACCTAAAATCACATCCGTGGGACGAAGCCTTGCTTGAAGTTACTCTTTTATCAGCGCTGCACGCGGGTCAAAAAAATGTAATGGTTATGTTCAATGGCGAATTAACAGCGACCACGCTTAAACAGGCTCCGGGGTGCACTGAAACCGAAAGAACAGAAAAAGAAGCTTCTATGGTTGATTATTGGCAGTTCAGTTCAAGTACTGATCCGGCAAGTTGCAATCGCAGCGGCATCAATGTGACCCGCCGTGATTTCAGAAGCCTCGGCGCCGCCATCACCGCTTATCAACGTGAAAATCACCCTGAGTTAGTGGAAAATGTAGAACGTCATTTTACTAATACTAAAACCAAAGATAATTTATTTGCGCAGCTTTCAGAGTTTTTAATCAATTACAAGACTCCGAAAAAAATGAGCAAAGCAACATTACAATTATCTGAAGATTTCACTGCATTTTTAATGCAAGTGAAAAAAGACGCTAACAAGACGACAACTTTTATATCTCAGTAAAACTTTAACCCTAGATTTTGACCTTCGATTTGGATTCGCCGTATACGAATTGGCGAATCCACTCGGTAACCAGCGTAAAATCACTGTGGTCTGCATAACTCGCCATCGCTTTTTCGTAAACCTCTGAGCTCATTTTATCTTTTCTAGAAATTAATCTCTCCCGCGCGAAGGCAACTGTAAACTCAGGATGCCCCTGCATGGTCATGATGTGCTCCCCGATCTGCATCATCTGAAACGGACAAAACTTGTCTCCCGCCAAAAGCTCGGCCTCTTTCGGCATGACTTCAACCTGATCCTGATGGCTGAAAAGTAATGACATCTTTTCGGGATGAACTTCTGGAAGCTGTGTCATCCAGTTTTTATGCTTGATTAAATCAAAGCTTCTGATTCCTACGCCCCACCCTACAGCACTTTTCGCAACTCGACCACCTAGCGCGTGCGCCACCATTTGGTGGCCGAAACAAATTGCGATAGTTTTTTTCCGCCCCAAATGCAACTCTTTAACAAATGCAGAAAGATCATGTATCCAGGGTAAATCCTCGTAAACACTTTTAGGGCTTCCGGTAATAAACCATATATCACAAACATCTGGCGACTCAGGAAACTGACCTAGAGCTACTTTGAACTCAACGATTTCATTTTTGCGTTCGGGAAATGTGTTTTGCACAAACTCCAAAAATAGGAGGCTGTAATCGCTCTGATAGCCCACGTCGTTCGCATCAAAATGATAAGCGTTGAGAATTCCGATCACTCAAAAGATCTTTCAAAAACAGTGGCAAAATCTTTTTCAGTAACTGGAATTATATTGTTACCATGGCAAGGATCTAAAAAAGCCTTATGACTCAGTTTTGCAAGCTGTTCTCTTTTTACTCCGTGCTTTGAGAGTCCGAACTGCAGGCCTAATCCCGTAAAAAAATGCCGACAAGAAAGGGCCAGTGTATCTTTAACGAGCCCGCGTTCACGGAAAAGTTGCTGCACTTTTTCTATTCGTCCTCGTTGGGCCTGAGTTAAATCGGATTTCTCAATAAACTCAATGCAAGTCGGCAGCACCACCGCATTTGCTAGCCCATGATGAAGACCGCATTCAGAAGATAGCGGATGGGCCATCGAATGAATCATACCGAGACCTTTTTGAAAGGCCGCAGCCCCCATGGTCGCCGCCATTAACATTTTTCCACGAGCTTCAAGATTATCGCCGGATTTATACACCAAGGGAAGATTATCTAAAATGAGCTCCATACCTTGCAAAGCAATTCCATCAGCCATGGGATGAAATGCCGGCGCTAAATAGGCTTCCAGATTGTGAGTGAACGCATCTAAGCCGGTGGCCACAGTGATTGACTGCGGTAATTTCACGGTTAAAGAAGGCTCTAACACTGCAATTTTCGGCATCATCGTCGGATGAAACAATATTGTTTTGTCGTTCGTGGCTTTTAGAATAATAACGCTGGATCTGCCGACCTCACTTCCGGTTCCCGCTGTTGTTGCAATGGCAAAAAGCGGAGGTAAACTTTTCGTTATTAATGCGTCACCACCCTTGGTGTCATCATACTGCGCAAGCGGTTCGGGGTGATCGACTAGAATCATGATCGCCTTAGCTGCATCCATCGGGCTTCCGCCACCAAGCGCAATTACAGCCTGGCACTTTTCACTTTTATAGACTTTTATTCCGGCCAGGACGTCGTCTTCGATCGGGTTCGGATGCACATCACAAAAAGAAACCACCTCGAGGCCTGCGGCCGCGCAAACATCACATACTTGTTTTACAAGTCCCAATTTCAGGAGTGTGGGATCTGAAACCAGCAAGAGTTTTTTCAGATTCATTTTAGCAATGGATTTCGCCATCGCTTCAAGACTTCCGGTTCCGTAATAAATCGTTGTCGGGTAATTAAACTGTTGCATGGTGCTTCCTTCTATTTGAGTTCTAGTTAAATGATTTCAAAATATCGTTGTAATTGCCAGTCGGTAATTGCCTTTTCATACTCGCGAACTTCCCATCTACGGCTAGCTATGAAATGCTCAACGAATTCTTCCCCGAAAAGGTCAATGGCCACTTTAGAATTTTTAAAATGTGAGATTGAATCATTGAGGTTTCCGGCGAGTTGCAGTTCTTCGGGAAGTTTATCCTGAACCGCATAGGCATTACCGATCACCGGATCTCCCAGTTTCAGATTTTCGCGAATACCGAGCAGGCCCGCACCGACCATCGCAGCGGCCGCTAAATAAGGATTGGCATCGGCACCGCCAACACGAAATTCGAGACGCTGTGATTTTTCTGAAGCCGGAATTACGCGAAGTGCAGTGGTGCGATTCTCAACCCCCCAAGCCACTGTCGTCGGCGCCCAGAAGCCCTTGACTAAACGGGTGTAAGAATTAATTGTTGGTGCGCACATAACAAGAAATTCTTTCATATATTTAATCTGACCAGCCAAATAGCTTTGCATCACGGGGCTCATATTGTATTTTTGAGAGGCATCGTGAAATAAATTTTTTCCGGTTTTTAGATCAAAAATACTTTGGTGCATGTGACCACCCAAACCCGGAAGTGCCTGATTCCAGCGAGCCATGAATGTAGCCATGATGTCTTTCTTCTGAAAAAAAACTTTAGAAAAGGTTTTAAACAAGTTGGCTTTATCACAAGATGAAAGTGCAGTATCATATTTTATGGCCGCTTCCCAGACGCCGGGGCCGGTCTCGCAGTGCAAAGCTTCAAGTTCAATGTTCATTGCTTTACAATAATCCATAAGACTTTGAAAAAGTTCCGAATGCGTTGAGTTGCGAATAACCGAATACCCGAACATTCCAGGAGTTAAAGGTTTCATATTTCGATAATTCTTTTCACGCACCGAATGGGGAGTTTCGTCAAAAAGAAAAAATTCATATTCAAAAGCTAAATTCACGCCGAAGCCCTGCGCTTGTGCCGTATTCAAAACTTTTTTAAGAAGATTTCGTGGGCAAATGGTGTGCGGACTTTTTCCGTCACTCCCTACAAAATCAGCCAGAAAAAAAGGAATATTCTCATCCGGCAGCATTCTCTCTGTAGAGAAATCCACGCGATAAAGCGCATCGGGGTAGGCCGTGTGCCAACCGGTAAATTTAGCATTGTCGTAGAGCACATCGGCAACATCCCAGCCAAAAATACAATCGCAGAAACCGGCCGTCGAATCCATAAAACTTTCAAATTTATCAAGAGAAAGGTATTTTCCCCGAAGCACGCCGTCCGTATCTGTAACTGCGATTTTAACTTTGTTAATACCGGCTTTTCGGTATTCGGCTATTTTTTCTTTGCTCATTGCGGCTCCTCGATGTCATTATTTTTTAAAATGAATTGCTTTGGCTCGAGTTACAGATAAAAACCCCAGATGCGAAAGTGCAGAACCACAGCCAGAATTTTTAACACCTGTCCAAGGCAGTGCCGGATCTAAATAATCACAGCGGTTCATGAATACAGTTCCGGTGTTGACTTGTTCCGCGAAAATTTTTGCTTGATCCATGTTTTTCGTAAAAATAGCCGAAGTCAGACCATATTGATTATCGTTAACCATTTTTATGGCTTGTTCAAGAGAGTCCACCACCACCACCGGCAACACCGGCGCGAAATTTTCTTCCTGAATCACTTCCATTTGTTGATTTACGTTCACCATCAGCGTGGGTTCAAAGAAAAAACCATTTGAAAGTTTCACGGCTTTTCCACCGACTAAAACCTTGGCCCCTGCCGCTACCGCGGCCTGCACCTGTGCTTCAACGAACTTAACTGCTTTTTCGGTAACCAATGGCCCAAGATTAGTATTTTTATCGAGAGGATCACCCATCTTGTAGTCATTCAGTACAATTTTGCATTGTTTGATAAATTCCTCAAATACATCTTTGTGAACATAAGCTCTTTCAATTCCGCAACACGACTGACCCGAGTTAAACATGGCTCCATCAACAACAGTGGCCGCTGCAGCTGCAATGTCGGCATCTTCTGCCACGTAGGCTGCATCTTTACCGC
>JAYVIY010000270.1:0-3536 GCA_043769795.1 Pseudobdellovibrio sp.
CTAAACATCGGTACACATTGGAAAAGTTACTATTCAAATTTCTATCTGACTGATTTGGCATTACATGAATACGCAGGTCAGCTTAAGTTCTTAGTCTCAAAATGAGACGGCTCGACTGATTTTTTTTCTAAATAACTGTCGGCAATTTTCAGCCTCTGTGGCTCAGTCGAGTTCTGGTCAGTGTTTAAATTAACTTTGAATCGGCACGAAGCCTGCTTTGAATACATGAAAGCAACAGAGGAGTATATATTATGAAGCATCTAGCCCTTACAATTTTAATTGCGATCATTGGTTTCAAAAGTTTTGCAGCCGAGAGCACAGATTACAAACAACAGGACTTTAATACTCAAGCAATGGAACTTCTCGTAAAAAACATGGATAAAATGCAACTTGAAGGCGACATTAAACCCGGCGAGAAACTAAAACCTATTATTGATGACCTATTAGACTTTTTGGCCGCAAAAATATTTTCGATTATGGATAATGACCCGGACGACTACAAGGGCCACATTAAGGACCTTTCGGCGGACTGTAAACAGACTTCTGATCTTAACATGAGCGCCCAATGTGTACTTATTATCCAATATCAGCCCATGGGTGAAACCGGAATAAGCTTTTATGTCGGTCTCGATAAAGACAAAAAACCTGGAAGCATTCTAAATAACCGTGTTCAAATTTCGCGCGGCGACTGATTTCTGAATGTATTAAAAGTTGACAAATAATTAGACCTTAGGCCCAATGTGAGTATGCGGAGGGCCTATGAAAAACGTGATTTTAACTTCAATTGTTCTTCTCACAATCCTTACTACTTTTGCCGCAGAAAACACTGAACAGCACGATAGTCCCTGCATTAAAATAATGGACGCCTGTAAAATTGCCGGATATAACAAATCCGTTGCCGGCGATAAAAAAAGCCTTTCAAAAAACTGCATTCAACCTTTACTGAATGGACAAAAAGTTGAGGGTGTTTCTGTTAACCAGGAAGATGTCGATGCTTGTAAACTAAAAAAATCAGAAATTAAGACTAAAAAATAAAATCCTAACTTCAACACGTTTTGCAGAAAAGAATTCATGGCCACACTCATATCCGCTTATCAATTATCAAAAACTTATGCCTCTAAGACGTTATTTCAGAATATTTCTTTTGCTGTGGAAACCTCAGAGCACATTGGGCTCATCGGTCCGAACGGCGCGGGTAAGTCTACACTTTTAAGCTTGATAGCAAAAGAACAAGCCTCTGATACCGGCCAAATCTCCTATGCGAATAATCTAACTTTGGGGTATCTCAAGCAAAAGCCCGTCTTAAATCAGGACGAATCCATCTATGATTCTTTAATGAATGTAACCGGTGATATTTACGATGCGGATAATATGCAGCTGGCTTTCGAGTTGATTTCAAAAATGGAATTAGACCGATTTCCGGAGGGCTCAGAAAAGAAAGTCGGAGAGCTTTCTGGAGGCTGGCAAAAGAAAGTGGCTTTAGCACGCGAACTGATGAGAAGACCCACTCTTTTGTTGCTCGATGAGCCTACCAATCATCTTGATCTTGAAAGTATTGTTTGGCTTGAAGAGTTTTTGCAAAAAACCACCGATATCGCTTTGCTTATTGTAACTCACGATCGAAAATTTCTGCAGAACACCTGCCAGGTTATTTTTGATCTCGACCCTCAACTTCCTAACGGCATATTGCGCACCAATGGCCCTTACACGGCCCATCTTGAAAGCAAGATGATGCTCTTTGACGGACAGAAAAAACTTGAAGAAAAACGCCGCAATACGATGACTCGCGAAAAAGAATGGCTGGCCCGTGGCCCACAGGCTCGACTGACAAAGCAAAAAGCCCGCATCGAGCGCGCTTATGACATTATTGATGAGGTCAAAGATTTAGAAAATAAAAATGCAAAAAAATCGCTAGATCTTGATTTTGGCGGCAATTCTAAATCTCCGAAAAAATTGATTGAAGCCACTAAAATAAGTAAATCTTATAGCGGGCGAATTCTCTTCAAAGATTTCAATGCCTTGATTCGGCCTCGACACCGTTACGGTCTTATCGGCCCTAACGGCAGTGGCAAGTCCACATTACTTAAAAGTTTAATCGGCCGAATCAATGTTGACTCCGGTTCGGTTTTTGTTAACGACGATATTGAAATTTCTTATTTCGAACAAGGAAAAGACCAGCTTGATCTGACAAAAAGTGTTTTGCGCGTGATATGTCCCGAGGGCGATTACGTTCACTTTCAGGATCAACCGGTTTTTGCGCGCTCATATTTGAGCCGCTTCTATTTTAAGTCTCAACAAATGGATATGCCGGCTTCGCAGCTTTCCGGAGGGGAACTGAGTCGACTTATTCTGGCCAAACTCATGCTTAAGCAAGCTCATGTTCTGATTATGGATGAACCGACCAATGACCTTGACGTTGAAACCCTAGAGGCACTGAGCGACTGTCTCAGCGAATTTAAAGGTGCTGTAATACTGGTGAGCCATGACCGTTATTTTATGGATCAGAACTGTGATGTGATTTGGTCATTCGATTTACTGACAAATACCATTCTGACTTTTGCCGATACAAACCAATGGGAAGACTGGTTTAAACAAAATAAAAAAGCATTGAAGAACTCTGAACTGAAAAGCTCTAAAACCTCGCAGGTTCGATCAGGCCTCAGTTACAAAGAAAAAAATGAATTTGAAAGAATCGAAGAAGTTATTGCCACGGAGGAAACTCTGCTGAAAAAATTTCAGCAAGAGCTGACCCATCCTGAAACTCAATCAAATTACGGAAAACTATCGGAGCTCTCGAAATCTATTTCAGAAGCTGAGTTAAAAATTGAAAAATTAATTGCCCGCTGGGACGAATTGACTCAAAAAAATGGCGGGCCGCTTTGAAATATGCGATTTTGGTTTTCATTTTTGCTCAAAGCATGATGGCTTCAACACTGTTCAGCCAAAGTTGCCGGAATCTCGGCGAAGATTACTTGCGTTTTAGATTAGAAACCGAATCTGGTACGTTTGTAAAAAACTCAGCGGTCTCCGTTAAAATTACAGCTTTTGAAGACGAAAAATGCCAGGTGCCCTACTTGAATTACAATCAGTATTTTACGGTCGTCGATTTTCACGATGGCCAACTTGATCTCACTGCCGAAAAGGTGACTTATCAGGCGCTTTCAGAAGAAGTTGCCTCGGCACTTCGCCTTATTCGATACTGCGATTTTTCAGATTGGCAGAAAGATATTGAGACCTCAGTCACCGGTAAAATCTGTGAAGATTACCGACAACTTCAGAAGGACGATACGTTTTATCAGATTCTAAAAATCGAAAGCCAAAGCTTGAAGCTTGGCTTTATCGACGAAAAAAAAAGACGGTCGAAGCGTTCAAAACCGCCCAGTGCAGTTTGATGATTTTCTATATTCCGCAGAGTAAATAATATTTAGTTAATTCGATGCGTAAACAGATGACCACAAGGGTTAATGCCGTTGCAATTAGAACAATATTAAAATTCACGGAGGAATTATGAAATTAGCTAACATTTCGATGATGGC
>JAYVIY010000271.1:0-21565 GCA_043769795.1 Pseudobdellovibrio sp.
TATTAAAATTACGTTCAAATTTTTAAATCAGCCGACGCTTACTAAAAGCAAATATCTTATTTATTTTTTTTGAGCCACCTGGTCGATACTTTATCCTCAACCAATATCAACCCTCAAGAACCCCAATAACTGCTTTAGATAAAAAGCCAAGGCGCTCCTCAATCTCAACCAATCCTGATTCTACAAATAAGCTTTTAAGCGAATTATCGACATAGCTTTTGTAGAACGGCTCGTGAAAATCTTTTGGAAATTGAATGAGGGCCCATTCGAGGTCGGCATCATCGCCTTTTTGTAACGAGTCTAGAACCGCAACAAGAGCGTTGTTTTTTGCAACACGAATAGATTCTTTCATTACGTTAAGACGCACCTCCGGCGGAATTTCGTGAAATAAATAGCTGGAATAAATAACATCAAAGCTTTTTTCTTTGAATGGTAAATCTTCAGCGCTTGCTTTCATAAAATTAAGGCGTTTAAAATTCTGCAGTTTTTTTCTAGCCAGTTGCAGGTAATACGGGCTTAAATCAACACAAGTAATGTTGGCTTTCGGAAAAGCCTGCGCAACGAATTGAGTTAATGCACCGGTACCGCCACCCAATTCTAAAAAATTAAGTCCTGCTCCGTCTGAAAAATTAAGCTTCTTTTTTAAATCCATTAACACAATTCTGCGCATGGCATTTGCCGTTCCGGAAAAAAGCATTTCGACTTGATGCTCATACAGTTGCGCTGATTCGGAGCTTAAATAACCACTAATTTGAAAATGAAAATTGCGGGCATAGTAATCAGGTGATTCTGGCAAAATATTTTCTGAATCGAGATCGAAATTTTTATTAATGTTATTTTTTCGTCGTTTGGCCGATTTAAAAGCTTCTTGGATAAGTCGTGGCCAGCGACCAGCATGGGCCAAAAGGTTTTCTGGCATCAAAACCTCAGCCGGATAATAGCCCTTCACAATATTTTCTGCGTCCTGCAACAAGAGCGAATTAATTTTGGGAAGCGCTTCCGTAATATGCTGCTTGAAGTCTTTTTGCGAATGGCGTTTTTCATTAGTGGCCAGTTGGTCGATGAACGGAAGCAAGGCCGCTTGCATGGTAAAATTAAAACTGCGAAGCAGAGAATAGGCCAAAATTGGGTAAACTCGTATGTTTTTTTCATTTAAATGTTTTATAAAATTCTCCTTAGCTGAGTTTTAAAAAGTCCAGATCAGCTACTAACTGTTAAACATTTTTGGTTTAAGGATTGTAGCCTTTTTAGTTTCAATAGGTGCCAGTTCGGAATGAAGTTTAAGGGCTAAGTTTCCAGCTAACGACCTAACGAGGTAGGCTGGGTTTTCTTTAGAAGCATTTCTTTTAATCATTTTTTCTTTTATTTTTTTTGAAACAACTTCGTAAAACACTTCGAGAACCTCACCGCTGATTTTACGCCCAACCCATTTCCACTCAATTTGAGTGCCCACACTAAATACTTTACTATTCGTTTTGCTTTTCATTTCCATCCCTTTGTTGAACCATCTAGCCTCTGTCGGCTGCATTTGAAACGGTATTCGCTATGAGTGAGCTTACTATTGTGTTTCAATTGACCCCGTCCTGTCGCTCGCTTACGCCAACGTTTGTAGGCCTTAGCCTCTAATTGCGTTCGCATAAATTTAACCACCTCATTTGCAGTTAAACCAAATTGTGCAAAGATGGCTTCAAAGCTTGTTCTGTCTTCCCAGGCCATTCGCACAATGCGATCTTGTTCTTCAGGTAAAAAATCATTCCAAGCCCGCCGCTTGATTGCAGATATCGACATCGACTATCCTTTTTCGAATGAAGTTAATAGTTTTTCTGCCGTCAATCGACCCGAGTG
Source organism: Pseudobdellovibrio sp. (assembly GCA_043769795.1). Classification (GTDB taxonomy): domain Bacteria; phylum Bdellovibrionota; class Bdellovibrionia; order Bdellovibrionales; family Bdellovibrionaceae; genus Pseudobdellovibrio. The sequence goes on from JAYVIY010000271.1 coordinate 1,846, forward strand.
CAAAGCTCCGTTAATGGACGGGCTGCTAAGATGATCACCGCAATAATAAATGCCATTTTTGACGAGTGTTTCTTCGTGACTATAAAATTTTGGAAGGGCTTTCTCAATTTTATATTTCTGAATAAATTTAAGATTTAAAACTCGCCCAGCCAATTGTGTTAGCTCTTTTTTAATGACGTCTACGCCTGGGTCTTCGGAGCTGACGAGACTAACGGACAATAAGTGTTTTCCGTCCCGCGAGTAAGATTCGGAAACCTGGCTAATCACCGCAACATTATTGATATGAAATTTATATTGGGGTGGAACAAGCACCAGCCATTTTTCCCAATCGATTGAATCTGCAGTTGAAAAATAGTAATTCGTAACAGTTCGAAAATGATCGCTACCCTGCTCAATTTCGGGATTAAAAGCACAAACGACGGACTTTGCATGAATTATTTCGCCACTTGCGAGAACAACCCTGCTCGGTGAAATTTCTTTTATTTCGACGCCAAACCTCATTCGGGACTCACCAATTTTGCGACTCATTTGACGAGGGATTTCTTGCATTCCTTTTTTGGGCACTGCCACTCGACCTGTACTAAAGTGTTTTAATAAAAAAATAAAATAATCGGAATCAACTTCTAAATTTTTGTCTAAAAAAATGCCGGCACAAAATGGGCGCCAGAATATTTCGATAAACTCATCGGAAAAACCGAAACTCTGAAGAAACGACATCGTGCTTGCATTCGAGTCTTTTGCAATCCCGCTCGTGTGCAGACTCACAATTAATTTGACCACTAAGGATTTGTCTTTGAGCGAAACCAAATTAGAAAGGGTCTCGTGTAAAAGCTGACTCGGATGTAATAGCGGGTTGGCCAAAAGCTGCATCTTTTCGGGCGTGTAAATCAAAGCTCCTGAATTAAAATTTTTTAACTCAAGTTCTTTAAGTTCAATAAAATAGCTCAGCTCGGGATAGGAGGTTAAAAGCACTTGAAACCCGCAGTCGAGTAGAAAGCCGTCTTCAGTTACTGTGCTTCGCAACCGCCCACCCACTTCACTTGATTTTTCAAGCAGTATAAAAGCTTGCCGGCCTTGTTTTAGGGTCAAACCGCAAGCTAGCCCTGCCAAACCGGCACCGATTATAACCACTGGTGCGTCATTATTATCCACATGTAAGCCCTTCGAAGGAATTAATAAAAAAAGCTTTTGTTTTCTTAAATAGTAGTTTAATATTGATTAAACTACTTTGCAAGAGGTTTAAAATGGTGCAAATGCCGCTAATTACAAAAAATGCAATATTCCCTTCTGTTTCAACTGCTGATTTAGTTCAGATTATTTTAAACAATATAGGAGAAGACCCCACACGCGAGGGCCTCATCAGAACTCCCGAGCGATTTGAAAAAGCCCTGGCTGAGCTGACCTCCGGCTACAAGGAAAATTTAATCGACGTGGTTGGCGAAGGCGTTTTTGAGGCCGAAAACGCAGGCTTAGTTTCGGTGCGTGAAATCGAATTTTTCAGCCTCTGCGAGCACCACATGCTACCCTTTTGGGGCAAGGTCTCTATTGCCTACTACCCCGACAGACACATTTTAGGTTTATCTAAACTGGCCCGGGTGGTTGATGTCTTTGCCAAGCGCCTACAAGTGCAAGAGCGTCTCACTCGCGAAGTTGCCGAATCTATTTTTAACCTTATTGATGCCCGCGCCGTCGCAGTAAAAGTTCAAGCGCAGCATATGTGCATGATGATGCGCGGAGTGAAAAAAATAGATTCAAACACCGCAACCGAATTCAGCGTCAATTTAGAAAAACTAAAGCCTGACGAAACGCAAAGAATATGGAAAGCTTTAGACTAATGACAAAAAAAACTGTCCTTCCAAAATACAAACCTATGCCTGAACTGGAAGAATTCGAACAGCTTGTCGGCAAATTTATTCAGTACTGGGGATTTAAAAAAATTCACGGTAGAATTTGGGCGCATCTGTACACCTCAGATATTCCACTCGATAGCCAAACCTTGATAGCTCGATTAAAAGTGTCGAAAGGCCTAATGAGCCTAGCTATTCGTGATTTAATTGAATATGCGGTCATTGAGGCTGTCAGTGTAGGAAAGCATGGAGTTACTTATTACCACGCAAGTCCTGACATTGTGGCCGTCATTACAAATGTGTTACGAAAGCGTGAAGCGGTCATGATGTCGGCTGTGAGCTCTTGTTTAAAGCGCATGAATTCTAAAGGCAAACAACAACTGCAACTAGCCGGACTCAGTTTGAACAAATTAGAAGATGTATTAAAGATGACTGATTCTGCGCAGGGCTTATTGAATCTCTTTATTCTGCAAGGTTCCGCTTCAAATAATGCTGAAAATATAAAGATTTTTTCGGAATTTAAAATTTAATGTTCGAACTTAAACTCAACTAAAAAGGATCACCGATGTTAATGCTTTCACACGTTTCGCAAATAATAATAGCTTTATCGATTTTATTCGTTTGGGTATTTAGATTTGACAATATAGTTATTGAATTTAAGCAGTATAAAATTAGCGACCTAATGAGAAGTGTGGTCGGAGCTATGAAAATATCATTGTCCACTTTATTGGTGGCAGGAATTTGGTATGAAAAACTAACACTCATTCCAGCTCTGATCATGGCCGCACTGATGCTTTGTGCCCAAGCCGCTCATTTCAAGGTCAAAAACAGTTGGTCGAAACGTTTACCTTCATTGATTCTCTTTTTACTATGTTTGTTCGTGGCTTATGCTAATTCAGAACTACTAACAATATGAGTTTAACAACCCTTGTTGTTATTATATCGAGTTTGTCTTTTTTATTTTATGGTATTCATTGCTTAAATTCTGACTACATGAAACAGGAGTTTAAACGCTACGGTCTTGAAAAATTTAGAGTATTTACTGGTGTACTTGAAATTTTAGGCGGTTTGGGCTTGCTGGCTGGTTTAGAGTACAAGCTCATATTGCAGTTATCTTCTTTAGGTTTAGCAATATTGATGTTTTCAGGATTAGTTGTTAGAATAAAAATCAAGGATCGCTTAATTCAAACTCTTCCTGCACTCATATTATTGTTAGTAAATTCAATTATTTTAATTTACTCGATGAAGGAAAATGGATGAGGTTATTCATTGACTGAAAACCCTTCAATTGTAATTGCCGGTGCCAGTGGCTACATTGGTAAGGAAATTATAATAAGATTACTCGACAAATTTCCAACGGCACAAATCACTGCGCTATCGAGGTCACAACAAAAATCAGACAACTCCAGAGTGATTTGGAAGACTTGTGATTTGTTTTCTTTAAAATCTTTAGAGCTTGCTATTCCCCAAAAAGTCGATTTTGCACTTTACCTCGTGCATTCAATGGGACCAACGGCTCAGCTCGATCAAGGTAGTTTTGCAGATTACGACCTTATATTGGCGGATAACTTCAGTCGTATTATAAAAAGCAGAGACCTTAAACAATTAATTTATCTCGGTGGATTAATTCCGGACAATGAAAAACTTTCTTTGCATCTGCAAAGTCGGCTCGAGGTGGAAGAAATATTTCACGAACATAGACTGCCGACGACAATATTTCGCGCCGGACTTGTTTTAGGAGAGGCCGGCTCATCCTTCCAAATTTTAATTAAACTGGTCAAGCGCCTGCCTGTTATGATTTGTCCGGCCTGGACTCAAACTTTGACTACTCCTGTGGATCTCGAAACAGTTCTTTCTTCTTTAACCTCTGCAACCTCTGATCGTTCTCATCTAGATAAAATCTACGATTTGGCCGGCTGCGCACCTTTAACCTATATGGATATGATGCAAGTAACAGCTCAAGAAATGGGTTTAAAAAGAAAGTTCTTAAGTGTTCCCTTCTTTACACCGACTCTTTCGAGACTTTGGGTTAGCCTAATCACTAATTCTTCAAAAGATTTGGTCTATCCATTGATTGAATCTCTTGAACATCCAATGCTGGCCCGACCAAATAATTTTTTTTCGAATCTGCACTCAAATCGAACTTATAGTGATCTCTTAAAACATGTTTCATTCAACTCAAAACCCGGAAAGGCTTTCTTTCGTTTTAAAATTGAAAGAAAAACTGTTCGCTCCGTTCAGAGAGTAGAATTACCCGATGGGAAAAATGCAAAGTGGGTTAAAGAACAATACCTCGCTTGGCTGCCAAATTTTTTGTCACCCCTGATAAAAGTTAAGGAAATTAATAATTTGACGATTTTTTCACTTTTTAACAGCTACATTAAATTATTAGAATTACAAATGAGCGAAGATCGAAGCAATAATGATCGACAGTTGCTTTACATTTCAAAAGGACTTCTTGTTTCAGAAAAAAATCGAGGCCGCTTGGAGTTCAGAGTGGTGTTAAATCGAAAATATATTATTGCCGCTATCCATGACTTTACTCCGGCATTGCCTTGGTATGTCTATAAATACACCCAAGCTAAATTACATCTTTGGGTAATGAAATCGTTTTCTAAATATATTAATCTAAGTAAATAGCAACTGCGGCTTACAGAACTGATTTAAGATCGTTTAGAATTAATTCGGAAATCAATTGATTGTATTGCGCCGTCGGATGACTATCCACCGGTATATAGGTCGCATTAAAGCATTTTTAGCATAATTCGCCACACTCAGACAATACAATTTATAGAGCGATTTTGGCCACGAGCAATTGTTCAAGAACTACAAATGGCAGGTTTACCGTAGCCTGCTAAACAGGCCACATAAATTTTTTGGTTACTGACTATGCCAAACACTTTGACCAGAAGAGTTTCTAATTTCCAAATAGTAAGAGGCTCCCCCAAAGATTAAAATTTTGCTTCCGTCCACGGCGCCATTGGTTTTTGAATCCCAATACGGAACACCGCTCTTGTACAAAACTAAATTTCCGTCATGCTGAAATACCATTGTACATTGAAGAGCACACCAATCAGGAGCATGGCCAGTTTGAGAAGACCATACGGCCTGGTTGCCTCCGCTAGGATAGATCACTAAGTTTCCGTCATTCTGCATGACTAATTCTAAATTGTTAGCTGTCGCTCGCTCCCATGTATTCAAGTTCAACGACCCGGCCGAAAATACCTGCTCGGCCCCGCCACCGGAACTCGGCGCTGGAGTCGGCGCCGGCGTCGGTGTTGGTGCGGGAAGGGCCGCGGCTGGCTTACAACAGTATTCCACATCATAGGCGGCTCCCGCATCATCTAAGCCAAAGACCGAGCAAGACTGAGTTTTTGCTACGGTACCTCCGAGAGCTCCGCAAGACTTTAGACATTGATTATTCTTAGTTCCGAAGTGAGGCGCTGGCTGTGAGACTGCATTACAAACTTGGGCTGCTGGCGCTGGAGTTGGAGCTGGCGCAGGAGCTGGCATTGGCGCAGGAGTTGGCGACGGCGACGTTCCGCCCGTACTCGGACCAGCTCCACCAACATTGACCCAGTCTGTAGTCCACCAATTAGCAATACTGTTTGTGAATGAGTTGACCGAAAATTGGCTGGCTGAACTGCCATTTATAAATTGAACATTGGGTAATGAAATACTCGATATATATTTCGCCTGACCGAACTTAAGCCCTGAACTCGTCGGAAATGTTCCTCCTGAAGAGCTCACATCAAATCGACCGATTAAAACAGGATTTCCTGCATTCGTTGCATCGTTGATGGCTAAGCCGATTTGCGCTCCGCGAATTCTATTGCTATCAAAGGTTCCACCCTGCGTGGGCGCTGCATACCAAGGATAGGCACCGATAAGAAAACCGAAACCACAACGATAATTTCCGCAATCGATTGAGTTTTCGGAAATGATTGAATTGCGATAGTCTCCCGAGGTGCTTGGCCAAGCATGAAACATGGCTGCGGCGAAAGATGACTGCGGAAAACTATTGCTATGCATAATTGTATTATTTGTAATAGTACAATCGGTGCAGCCGCCGAAAATGAGATCAACATCTGTGTTATCCACAAAGGTATTAAATGTGACGTTAGCATGTTGAGCCTGCAAAACGGTTAAACCATCTGACCAAAGAAAATCAGAATTATGAGTACCGTTATAAGCAACATAGGATTGATTGACCTGTAAATTTGAAGCTGGCGGAGAAATTTCGGCTCCTGAACCGCAAACCGCATTTATTGTACTCATACCGACCAAGCTAAAATTTTCAGCTGAGCCACCGACTGTCAAATTCATACCGACGCGATTATTCTGTGTTTTACAAATGGCAGCCTCCGAACCCGAATTTCGTTCATTTTTGTTGCCATCAATAACGATATGAGAAAGCGTAACATTGGCTCCGCTCACGTTGATAAAGGCGTGAACAATGTCTTGCATCGGAGAAACGGCTTGCAAAACTGCGCAATGAGAATCCCCGTTGCTCAGACAAGGTGCCGAGTCAAAACCTAAGTTTTCTGTTTGTATCAAGACAGGTTTGGTAATTCTAATCGCTTTTTGCAAACGATACAGCCCCTTAGGTATTTGCACCACTCCAAAATCGCTCACCTGATCAATACAGTTTTGCAGAGCTTGCGCGACTGCAACCGAACCAGAGGCTGTTTGCATTTCACTGCATCTTCTGACCTCTGCAGAATAACTAGAAAACGACAGCGTCCCTACGGTATTCAAACCTATAACAGAGTTTTGAAAGAGAAAATTACTTTTAAGCCTAGAGCAATTGATGAAAAATATTGATACACTTAAACTGAATACGACCGCGAACAAAGCCCGCCTATTTGTTATTTTTTTCATTATTTTCCCACCCAACATAAGGTCTATGCAATTCAAAAACCACGCTCCAAAATGAGAATAATCTAACTGGATGCCTACAGCTTGCTTGAGTACTGTAAATAATATGTTCACTTGTAAAGTCTAACACTAAAAAGTGAAAATCAATGCAGCTTTACAATTTGGCTCAAAGCAAAGAAAATGGTTTCTACAACTCCTATCGATCAATGTCCAATGAATCAATTTTTGCGATCCCTCTACAAAGAGTAACAAAACTAGTAATCGAAAATGTGCTCGACCGAGATATTCTGTTTTTTGGCTTCCAAAAGCAAGTCACTCAACGCCGGCACCCCAACCGCGATGAGCAGTCTTTGTTTGGAGCTATCTGTAGGAAGAGCACTTATACCCACAACTTCACCGAATTCAAATTGGTTTTTACCAGCCGAATCCGACACCAGTGTTAAAAATATTTTTCTATTTCCGGCAATTTCGACGAACTTGATGTTTCTATCGGCCAAGCCCCCGGCTAAATCTCTGAATTTATCGTAGCGGGGGATAGACACCAGATGAAAAGAATCAAAAGACTTGATCACCTTGATTTCAGGCAAAGAGGCCAATTTAGATTGCGGGTCATTTAAGACAGCGTAGATGTCGCTGGCTTCCGGCTCATAAGACAATTTAGTTCCGGCTTTAATTAGCCAGCCGTAACCCGACTTAACGAGGTACTCTAACGAAAATGAAATCTTGCGTTCCCATTTTCTGATACTATTTTCTCCCCAGAATGAACTTACCGACCAAAACTCACGAAGCCGGTCACAAAAAGAAAACTCGTACCACGGATAAATGTGTACAAAATCTGCATACTGTTGATGAAATTTTTGAATCAACCGATCTTCTTCGGTACCCGCATCTGATGTGAGAATTTCGGTTATTCGTCCGATTGTGTTTTCGTAAATTCCTTTAATAATGAGCTCTGCAGAGTAACTAGTTCCGATCACCCAAAGCATAACGTTATAGCCCATATTAGAAGGATACTTGCCTTTGATAATGTCATTGACCTGCGACTTGAGCTTCCAGAATTCACCGGCACTTTGCCAATAAGGAAAGCCACTGGGGCTTTTGGTTTTTAAGTAATTTGCGTATTCATCCCCATTAAAAACAATATACCACTCGGGTAATCCCAAAAACGACTGTTCTTCGCCGCGCTTATAGTCCTTGATTTGTGAAATTGAAGTGGCGATATCATTCGGCATTGAAAGATAGTAGCGGTCCCAGAGTTTGTTTCTAAATTTATAGTCGGGATCGAGCTTTTTCTTCAAAAGAAAATAGTCCTGATAGCGCGGATAAGCTCTTTGAAACTGATCGTCAGTGGCATGAATTTGATAAGGAAGGTAGTAAGCGCCGCCAACAGAAATAATTTCAGAAATCATCGCACGTGTCCAATTACCTACTTCCTGCCGATCGGCGGGCGTGACACCTTGGCGGTAATAAACCACAAAGGCAAAAACCTCATTACGAGCCCAAGCTAGCAAAGTACCGGTATCAGGAAGTGCATGACGAATCGATACGTTAAAAACATTGACGGAATGTTTTTTAAATACAGTTCGCATTTTCGGAATGAACTCTTCAAATTTTTCAACCGGAATAAAATATTCCTGCAGTACGTAAGTGGATTCTTTTCGGCTCGGCGGCTCGAGTTCGGCAACGTCGTAGCTGGCTTCATGATTACGCCAAGTCACCATTTCAGTAGAATAAAGATAAGGATCAACAATTGATGATCTGATCTTGGTACCAAGTGGCACACTTGTCATCGCATTGATAGCCATTGGCTGAAATTGGTATTTTTGATTTCTTGGAATCATTCGCTCTTGAACCGTAAGTGGCTTGTCTGTTTTATACCAGGTCACCGCGTTGACTTTTTCAAATTCTGGCGGGTAAATATCGCCGTTATGAAACACCGCCTTTGGGTTGTCGCGAATATCTGAAAAGAAAAATTTTCGGTAATCGCTTGTCGGTACCAATTTGGCAATTCGTTCTACTTTTTCATTGTCTGTCAAAATTAACGTGGCTTCAACGATTACTCCCAAGCCGCCGTAACCACCAATGACGCCGTAAAATATTTCCTGATTTTTTTCTGCAGATGCTTCAACTAATGAACCATCAGCCAGAACTACTTTTAAAGACTCAACCGAACGAATCAATGGGCCCTGCCCCACATACCGACCATGCACATTGACGCTCAGTGAGCCCCCAACTGTAAAATTGGAATAAGTCTGCATGATTTTTATAGATAGATTGTGTGGGTCAATGACATCCTGGATATCCCGCCAGCGGATACCGGCCTGGACAGTTATTTTTTTATTTTCACTGTCTAGCTTTACAACCTGATTCATTTTGCGCATATCGATCTGCATCGAATTTTCTGTGGCTGTTTGCCCCCCCATGCTGTAGCGGCCCCCGCCTATCGATATTTTACCATGATAGCCAGCCACCGCCTTTTGTACCTCTTCGATACTTGTCGGCTCGATGACCTGGTCAACCAATATCGGGTTGATTTGTGTCACGTCATTGACAATAGTTTTTGCAAATGCAAAGGACGTAAGCAACTGAATAATTAGAATGAGATGCAATGTTAAATGGGGCCTACGTCTTGAATTAAATTTATTTTTAGATGTCATGAGAGTATTTAATTCTAAATGTCAAAGTTTGTCTATATTATCAATAAAGGCTTTTTAAACACCGGGAAAATAATATGCCAAATGACCAGCATCGCCGAAAATTTATCCAACTTGCGCTTTTTGGCACTATTAATCTGTATTTTTTAAAAGCCTTAGGCAGCAATGCAGCTGCAAAACCTGAGGCCAGCGCACTCGCCCCTTACGTTATTGGCAATAATTCACAAAACCCCGGCAACTTTCACGCTGTTTTTAAAGACCCAAAGTTAAAAGAAGAATTTTTTCTCTTTTTAAAGAATGTCTACAATATATATCCGGAAAAAGAATTTCATACGCTTATTTCCCGTTTGGTTGATCAAAACAAATCAGACGAAGAAATTTACCAGCGCATTTTGTCTGACCTAGGCACCATAAAACCTTTCGCCTCGGAACTGACTTATGCCCTACCGGCATTGGCTAAACAAAAAAAAGAATTGGCCGATGAAACCATGGAGTTTTTAAAAACCAGAAAAACCATCAACGGCTATCTCGAAATCGGAACACCGGGTCGCTACATCAGCGAGTTAAAAAACCGCCTGCCGATGACTGGTGATATTGCTTTAGTCAATGTCACCGAGCCTTCATTTTCGCCACAGGATATTGTTGAACGCGGCCAACTTTTCAAAATTGCACGCTACATTCCTTTAAATGATTATGCCGCCATCGCAGCACCCGACTCTTCTTTTGAAGTTGTCACCAACTATATCGGCTTTCATCATAGCTCACTAGAAAAGCTGAGCAACTTCGTGGCTTCGGTGCATAGAATTATCAAACCGGGCGGATCGCTCATCTTACGCGATCATGATGTCATTGATGAAAAAATGAACTCTATGGTATCGCTCGCGCACGATGTTTTTAATGCCGGGCTCAATGTCTCGTGGGAAACTAATCACAAAGAAATTCGAAATTTCAGATCTCTAGAACAGTGGACGGCCTATTTAAAAGACCGCGGGTTTGAATTTAAAGGCAGCAAAATACTACAACCGGGCGATCCCACTAAAAATACGCTGATGGAATTTGTCAAAACTTAGGAACAATTTCTAATTTTTTCATTTGGCTACAGACAAAACGCTACCAGGATTTATGCCGGGCTCAGGGGAATGGTAAAAAAGAAAGTACTGCCTTTTCCAATTTCAGATTCAACCCAAATTCGTCCGTTGTGGGCTTCGATAAGCAATTTGGATACATAGAGTCCGAGCCCCAATCCCTTGCGGTCTTGGGATCCGAGTTGTGAGAAACGTCCAAAAATAAAATCCTTTTTATCTACCGGAATGCCAGGTCCGTTATCTCGAATTGACACCTGCATTTCATCTTTTGTGAGTTTCGCTGCGATTTCGATCGCGCCCCCTTCTGGGGTAAATTTTATTGCATTACCGACTAAATTCGATAGCACCTGCAAAATTCGGTCATGATCAAAGCTAATATCACGAGAAAAAGTAGCTGGCACGGCAGTCAATTGCACCTTTTTAGCTGATCTTGACCTAACAAAACTTTCAATCGACTCCTGAATAATTTTATTAATACTCTGAGGTTTTAATTTCAGCTGAAATTTTCCGTTTGCGATACTTTCCATCTCGAGTAAATCCCCGATAAGGCGTAAAGCGGTGTTGGAATTTCTTTGAATGATCTCTAGCCATTTTTCAATTTCCGAAGACTCCATTTTTTTATAAGAGGAGTCTTCAAGAAGAATTTCTGCAGCGGAAGAAACCGCACCGATCGGATTTCTGAGATCATGGCTGACGATGGCGAGAAATTCATCTCTGGTTGTAAGCGAAACTTTCGTTTTCGAATGATTTTCGATTTCACTTACTAATTGGCCTTTAACCTGACGAGCTTCCGTATCCGTTCGCATTCGTTCTTCTTGAAGATTCTGATCTGTCTGGCTTCGTTCGTTTTTAAGCAAGGTCTTTGCGATTGTGTTTTTTAATTTGCGTTCATCCTTAATGGCCGCATCAACTTGCGAACGCTCTTTTTCAACTGCGCCATCGGCCGCTCGTCTTTCGTTTAGCAAGCGATCGGCACTTTTTTTTAAATCTATTTTTGCATCAAAATGCTTCGATGTATCTCGTTCGATTTCACGATGAATGTCGGCCTCAGATCGCCCTGTGGACGTTGTTTTGTCAGCTTCAAGTCTTTCCTCTGAAACAATCCTATCGGTCCGCAGTTCTGTTTCCTTCCGAGCTTCTTCAATGGATTCATTGGTTCTTTTACGTTCAGCAGTTAAGCTTTTGTCGGTTTTCGTGCGCTCTTTTATCAGCGAAGGCGGAACAGTCTCATTTTTTAATTTTTCCAAAATATCGACTCCCAAAACACGAATTGGCCCGCGTCAACCAATCTAACGTTGCAAAAATCAAACCACGTTCGCTAAGTTCCCACTCTGTCGAGCTCAAATCTTTAATGAACACAGGTCACTCACGATTGAGTACTCGCACCCCTTATTTTGATATAAAGACCGCCTAGAATTAAAGTACTTGCTATAACAAGTCGTAAACTTAAGACTTCATTTAAAAATAAAATACCACCGAAGGCCGCAATAGCCGGAGCTGAAAGGTGCACCACAGCCGCTGTGCTGGTACTTAATTCTTTAAGTACCAAATACCAAAGTAAATAGCCAAGCCCTGAGGTAAGGCCTCCAGATAACATTGCCCAGAGAAGCCCGCTGGGTGTTAGGTGAATACCAAAAATAAAAAACAAACTTAAAACTAAAGGAAGAGTAAAAACAAAATTTTTAGCTGTTGAATAAATCGGATTAGCTACCGATTTTCCGAGTAGGGAGTAAACTCCCCAGGAAATTCCTGATAAAGCCATTAAGATAGAGGCCTTCACCGGTGGCATATCAAAACCAGGCAAAAGAAGATACACTAAACCCAGTAAAGAAACTACTACGCCAAGCTTTTCATAAAACTGAAGCCTTGTTCCAGTATAAAGTGCATAGCCAAGCATAGTAAATTGCACGGTAGGAAACACAATTAAGGCACCAGTACCGGCACTCATTTGCACATATGAAAACGAAAAAAATATGGCATAAGAAAAGAGCATTAAAGATGGCAGAACTGATTTTAAGCCGAATGAAATCTTACCTGCCTTAAGCCCCTTTAAAAAAAATAACAGTAAAATCATTGATCCTGAAGCGAGCCTGACAATAGTAAAAGACAAAGGATCATTGGTACTTTCTGTTAAAGCCAGACGGCAAAAAATAGAGTTTGCGGCAAAAGCCACCATGGTAATTGTTGTTAAAAGAACAAGCCTTATTTGCATAATACTATTCTAAACAAATTTATTGCTAAAGCATCGACTTTTTTTTTAAATTTAAGAGCTACTCACTGAAAAATTTAAGACTTTTTTAAAAGATTCTATTTTTTTTAATTTTCTTTTGAAAACGGCATAGAAAATTGATCTTGATATGACGGCGTGAGGGATGTCGATGCTTCTTATCTCTTTAACCTGTGACTGGATAAAACTAGGGACGACGGCATAACCACTGCCATTTTCAATAAAACTCAGAACTGAAGACCAATCTTCAAATGTTGCCTTCGCTATAATTTTTGAATGATCGACCTTGATACTTTTACAGAATTTTTCAAGGTACGAACAATCGATCCGATTCATAATGCACGAGCCTTGCGTGATCAGATCAGAATTTTCATAAATGTCGCGAAAACTCGTGATCGCCGGGAATATATTACGATGAAACATGATTCGGCTTGAACCCTCAAAAAACTTACGAGACATCAAGTCTGAGTTATCAACAATGCTTTCGCTGATAGCGATATCAATGACCTCAGCCTGAACGGCAGACAGAGCCTGGGCTTCAGTCATTTTTCTGTGATCACTACGGCCGGAAAAGTCTATTATTTCAGAAAAAATACCCATCAGTTCTTTCAGACCGCCTACCCTGAGCACGAGCTGTTCTGGCGAAGCATATCGTCTGTTTAAATTTTGAAAATCAGTATCAAACTGTGTGAAATTAAGCTTAGCCATTTCGTACAAGGCTTTGCCGTAATGCGTAAGAACCTTTTTTCGCCCCTCAAATGCATACAAGGGCTGCTCAACTTGCTCCTGCAAACGCTGCAGTCTTTGAGTCACCGCCGGTTGTGAAATCTTAAGCTTTTCAGCAGCTTGGATCAAATTTTTAGCCTCATTAAAGGCAATTAACACCTGCAAAAGGCCTGGTTCAGGTAAATTCATATAACATATGTTATAATAAATATTATAAATTATCTATTTTTTTATTATGTATTATCAACTAAATCATCTCCAGAACAACAAACCAAGGAGACCGAATGAATACCCGTCTATTAACCCTGACTCTAGGCCTTTTGACCTCAGTTCAAGTATTCGCATCTGACGATGCGCAATTATTGCAGAAATTAAGGCAAGCGAAATTTACCATAAGTGATGCCATCACTTATGCAGAAAAAACCAGTGGCCCAGCAACTTCCGCAAAATTTGAAATGAATGAAAATGAACTCGTGTTTTCAGTTTACACTGCACCTCAAGGATTAAATATTTCGGCTGAAGAGAACGCATTAACCGAGCTCGCCGGTAGCGCCACAGTTTTACCTATCAGCTCAAAGGCCGAAGTTTTTACTGATAAAGAACACATTGCCAGAGCCAGTACGCATTTAACTTTAATGCAGCTGTCTCCCCTCAACTTGAAACAGGTGATTCAGAAAGCCTTAAGCGTTCAATCGGGATTAGTTTTTTCGATTAAAAATCCGTTAGTGCGAAATCACAGAGCTGTGGCTGATGTAAGTATTTTAAAAACCGATGGAAAAATTGCGACTGTAACTATTGATTTGCTTAACGGCAATTTGATTAAATAAGGAGCCTTTATGAAACTGATTCTATTTTTATCGGTCTTGGCCGCGACAACTCTCGGGCAGGCGGCGCAGTGGCAAACTGTTGCTACCTGCAACCAGGGCCAAGCAATCTTACAGGTGGATGCAAACGAAAAACGTAATTTCCAATTTGTTATTAAAGACAGCAACATCATAACTTACTTTAACGGTTCCGGAGCCTTTAGAAGTTACGGTGGTAACTTTGGCAATGGCCAGGAGTTTATTATTGGTGGATATACTAATTATGGCGTCTTTAACCCGGGTGACTTTCAGGAGGCTGTCGGATACTATAATTATGCAGACCATTTTCAGCTTAATCGTGAGAGCCAAGGTTTGAAAATTGTTCTAAAAAGCATAAACTCATGGAGCGTCTGCGATGGCGAAATCAGTCCATCAACAGGCATGTGCAGTGGTGATTCCCGGGGTGGCGAGACTATTTACGAATATGCCAACTGGTATTTTGATAACTGCAAGTAACTGAAAATAATTGGAGTATTTAAAATGAAATGGATTACTAGAGAAAGACCTAAAATTGATCGCATTGCCTGCCCTTGGTTAATTCAAAGGTTCATCGATAAAGAAGCGGAATTTCTTTATGTTCCATCTCAAGACGTATTGCGTGTGGCGAGGGAAACCGGCGCCACACCTTATGATGTGCCCAATGTTGAACTTACGCATGACGGGCCACATTGTAGCTTTGATGCTTTTATCAAAAAATATAAACTGAACGACCCGGCCCTTGAACACTTGGCTGAAATTGTCAGGGCGGCCGATACTGACACTTTAGAAAATTCAGCGCAAGCCTCTGGACTATTAGCTATTACACTTGGACTTTCACACAATATTTCTGATGACCATGAAATGTTAAAAATGGGAATGACTATTTATGACGCTTTATACTCATGGTGTAAAACCATGGTTAATGAGAGACATGGCTGGAACCCAGAGAGAATTAAAATGTAATCCTGTTGGGTAACATGAAAGTTTTGTAACTTGACCCGTTTTTTGCTACCCTTTTCATATGCCAAATCGTATTCGTCAAATTCTCCCGATGTTAGCTATGATCACTTCAATTCTCAGCGCAATCCACTACCTTATTTTTGCTATTACTTCGCCGAATCTTCCCTCCTCGTTGCAGATTCCGTTCATCGCGCTACTGGTTGCAGGCGTGCTGTCGATTCCACTCGGACTTATCTTAAGCCACGGACCTTGGCGCGAACGTCTGATGCATATAACTCATTTTGCGTATTTCTGGATGGGTTTTTTCTTTCTGACTTTTTCGTTTGTTCTGATTCAGCTTCTTCTTTCATTTCTCATTGAACATCACTACTCCTACTGGCCGTTGCTCGCGGCAGTACTAGCAAGTACCTGGGCCACCTACCGTGCGCTGGGGCCGCCTCGAATTATTACTCACGAGCTGATTGGACCTCCTGCGATGAACGATGTTTCACTCGTGCAAATTTCGGACTTGCATGTCGGTATGCCATTTTTAAATGAAAAGTGGCTCTCAAAGCAGGTCGAACGCATCAATCAGCTTCAGCCTGATTTTATCGCTGTGACGGGCGATCTTGCTGACGGACCATTTGAGCACGTTTCGCCGATGCTTGCACCTCTGGCGAATCTTAAACCTTTGCAAAAGAAGTTCTATGTCACCGGCAACCACGAATTTATTCGGGGTGGCGACTGGGAACGACGCTTAAGTGAATTAGGTTTTACGGTACTACATAACACGCACGAAATATTTCAGAATGCGGGCGGAAAATTTATGATTGCCGGAGTCCCTGACCGAATTATCACTAGCCGCGGCTCAAATTTTGAGTCGTCGCCGCACAAGGCCTTAGCTTCTCAGGAAAACGTGAGCTACCGCATTTTGCTGGCGCACGAGCCCAAATCTGTTTTTAATTTGCGCGGTGAAAAATGTGACCTATTACTATCTGGCCACACACATGGCGGACAGATTTTTCCGTTTGCACTTTTGGTGCGCTTAGCGCAACCAGTGGTGAGAGGGTTTAAGAAAATAAACGGCGTACTTGTATTTGCACATATGGGTACAGGCTTTTGGGGCCCACCAATGCGCTGGCTAACCAGTTCTGAAATTGTTCGATTTCAATGGTTGAAAAAACCTAAACAGAGGCTACAATAAAAAAATGCTAACCGGATCCGTTTCACAATCTATTGGCCAAACTCCATTAATAAAAATAGAATCACTTTCTGCCCTCACCGGCTGCGAAATCTTTGGCAAGGCCGAGTTTTTGAACCCCGGCGGAAGCGTTAAAGATCGCACAGCACTTGGAATAATCGAACAAGCGGAAAAAGACGGGCTACTTAAAAGAGGTTCAACAATTGTAGAAGGAACCGCCGGAAACACCGGAATTGGTCTTGCTACAATAGCCGCGCAAAAGGCTTACAAGTGTTTGATCGTCATGCCGAACAACCAGGCCCAGGAAAAATACGACGTCGTTAAAGCTCTGGGTGCAGAGCTTATTACCGTAGCCCCCTGTCCGTTTGCAAACGAAAACCATTTTTACCATACGGCGAGGCGCCTAGCTTCTGAAATGCCAAACGCATTCTGGGCCGATCAGTTTGAGAACACCGCTAATTTTAAAGCTCACTATGAGACCACCGGCCCTGAGATTTGGCAGCAGACCTCACAGAAAATAGATGCTTTTCTTTCGGCTTCAGGAACCGGCGGCACCCTTGCAGGAGTATCGAAATTTTTAAAAGAAAAAAACGCTGCTGTTCATATTCGTTTAGTTGATCCGATGGGCTCGGGCCTTTATTCGCATTTTAAAACCGGACAGCTCACTTCGACCGGTACCAGTATAACTGAAGGCATTGGGATTATGCGCCTAACTGCTAACTTTAAGTTGGCAAAAATCGATGAAGCGGTGCAAGTTTCTGATCAGAATATGATTTCAATGCTTTACCATCTGGCCCGTCACGACGGCTTACTGGTTGGTACTTCAGCGGCATTGAATGTATTTGCGGCTTATCAATATGCGCTTGAAAATAAAAATTCTAAAAAGCTAATTGTCACCGTACTTTGTGATTCAGCAAATCGTTATCAATCAAAGATTTTTAACCCGGTGTTTTTAAAAGAAAAATCGTTGAGCCCGCAACCGCTCACCTAGTTATCATTTTTCTATAAGTTTAAGTAATATTTTTCTGATCGATTTGGCTTCACCTGAAGTTAAAGAATCTAAAAAATCCTTTTCATAGCCTGCGCGAATTTCCTTTGCCTGGGTCAACAGGCGCTTACCTTTTTTTGTCAAATTTAAATTCTTTATTCGTCTATCGCTTTTAGATTCGACTCTTTCGACCAGCTTTAGGTTTTGCAGGTGGTCAATTGTTTTAACCATGGTGGCTTTATCTACGCCCGTTTCTGAACAGATTTGAATTTGGTTTGCCGAAGTTTCGGATTCAATAATAAGAAGGGCTGCGAAGTGGCAAGCTTGAATATTTAAAGAGGCCAGTCGCTTTGAACTTTCCAATTTGTAAAGGAGTGAAGTCTTATGCAGCAAGTAACCAAAATGTGGTTTAAGCGCCTCATGAACGGCCGATGAGTTTTCTAGTTTTGAATCATTAGCCAGCTTTTTAGCCATTTAAAAACCTCCGATCAGTTGCTTTTAGTATAGTTTACAAATAGTTTGTAATGCAAACGATTAGTAAACTATACTAAACATCTTGGAGCAAACTATGAATTTAAAAACGTTTGTAAGATGGGTCAGCGCGATGTTCTTAGCATTTCTTATTTTTCGGGCCGAGCTTGCAAATTCTGAAGAGCTCACTTTAGATTTAAAACAGACTTTAGACGAAGTAGACAATGGGTCATTAGTTTTAAAAAAAAACAAGGCTCAGGTGGAAGAGCAGAAGTACAAACGCATCCAAGCCTCAAGCGCTTTTATTCCCACTCTGAATGGATCTATCAATTACCTCACGCATAAAAGATACATGTTACTAGATGTGAACTTGGGTTCGGGAGCTGCAACAATTCCTCAGGTTGTTCCCACTTCACAATATACTTTATCTGTTCGCTGGAACTTATTCGACGGATTTGCATCTACTTATCGACTGCTGTCTGCAAATCAAAACTTAAAGGCCAGTGAAGATGAATCTGAATGGATGCAGTTTCAACTTGAACGAAACTCGATTTTAATGTTTTACAAACTGTTGGCGGCAAAAGAAATTAAAGAAGTGGTTCTGGCGAATCTACAGGCTTTACAAGATCATTTAAAAGACACTGAATCGGCAAAGCGCGTTGGCGTTGCCACTCAATACGATTTATTAAGAACACAAGTGCAGCTATCAGAAGCCCAAACTGAATTAATAAATGCTGAAGATAATATTCAAACGGCCTACGATCGACTTGCAGAGGCTCTAGGAAAGGAAAAAGAAAGCAGACTACCTAACGGAAAACTGCCAATTCTTGATGCCTCACTCGTAAAAGATATTGCGTCACCTGAAGCAGGCAAAAGAAAGGACCTACAGTCTCTTGAAAAGCACGCTGAAGCAGCTAATTACAGTTATCAAGCAGCCAATAAACATTGGTTTCCTAAGGTTTCGCTTTTTGGAGACTATCAATATTATAATAATCGAACCGATGGCTTTGATGACACGGCTTCATTTCGCGAAGGCTATTTAGTCGGAATAAACTTAACTTGGAATTTATTTGATGGATTTTCGTCTTTTGCAAAATCAGGGCAGGCCGAAATGCAAGCACTACAAATCAACAATACGCTGCAAATTGCCCAGCTAAAAGCGAAGTCGGATTCTTTATTATGGAAAAGAAAATTTTTATACAACTGCTCAGTCTATAAAGCCAAATCAGCTGATATTGATCGCTCGATTGAAGCCCTGCGTTTATCAAAGGCCGGACGGAAAGTGGGCGTAAGAACCAATACGGATATTTTGGACGCTCAAGCCGATTTAAATCGATCTAAAATAGCTCAGATTAACTCACAGATCGGCACCATCGAATCTTTGGTCAACCTAGAGCTATCGCTGGGGCAAAAACTATATTCTTTTGAAAATTGAGGAAAAAGATGAATAAACAACAGAAAAAACTATTGAGTATTGGCGCAGTTGCACTAGTTACTTTAATTGGCTACTTCGGTTACCAATTTCTTACCTATGTTAGCACTGACAACGCGCAAGTTGAGGCCCCCACTGTTTTGTTAGTGGCAAAAGTAAATGGATTTTTAGTAAAAATAAATGTCGTTGAGGGTAAAAAAGTAAAAAAGGACGATGTGTTAATTGAAATCGATAACCGCGATTACAAATCGGTCTTTGAAGCCGCCGAAAGCGATTTGCAATCTCTCGAGGTCAGAAGAACCGAGGCCGAAAAAAACTTCAGTCGGTTAAAACAGCTTCACGCCGAAAATGTAATTTCAGCGCAACAGTATGACACCTCTTTAGCCAACTACCGCGAAATTAAGTCTAAATATGATTCGGCCTTTGCTAA
>JAYVIY010000272.1:0-3530 GCA_043769795.1 Pseudobdellovibrio sp.
AATTCTTCAAGAATTTCGCGCCTTAATGCCACTTCCTGAGTTTCTCCAAGTTCAATTTTTCCTCCGGGAAACTCCCAGTATCCGACTCCAGATCCGCCTGGACCACGTCGGGCAACCAGATATTTATCTTCGGTTGAATTGCGCAAGGCCAGTGCAACAACTTCAATAACTGGACTATTAATTCGATCATTTTTTAACTTCTCACTAGCTGACATTAAATTACTTTGATAAATTATTAAGATGAATGCAATCAATTACTTAGCCTTACAAATGGAGCATCCGAATTAATGATTGATTTCCAGAATTCCTTTATCATTATTTTGTTGGCCGGAATTTCATTTTTCCTTTATGGAAGCACAATGGCTTCGTACAGTCTTGAAAAGTTAATGGCCACCCGGATTACCTCCCTGATGAACAGGGTTTCTTCTTCGCATTTTTTATCTATTACAGTCGGCGTTACTTTGACTACTATTCTGCAAAGCTCAGGGGCCGTTACCTCAATGCTAGTCGGCCTTGGTACGGCGCGCGTTATCAAGTTGCCTCAGGTAATGGGTATCATTATAGGTACAGCCATAGGTTCAACGATAACCGTTCAATTGATTTCTTTTAATCTCGTCCCCTTCGCATTGCCGGTTTTTATTCTCGGTTTTAGCGTTTATTTTTTAACGAAAAAACAGACTATTAAAAACATCGCAACTGTACTTATGGGTTTTTCACTTATCTTTATAGGGCTGGCAATGATATCGACCAGCTCAAATTATTTTGCGAAAATTGAATTTCTACAGGAATTTTTTCAGTCGATCAGAAATAATTCTTTTTATTCGTTTTCGGCGGCTATGATTTTCTGCGCCTTCGTACATAGTAGTGCCGTGACTATCGGTCTGGCCATGAGCCTCGCAAGTGCCGGGGTCATCTCAAGCCACGACGCTATTCTCTGGGTCTATGGAGCGAACATCGGAACCACAAGCACCGCACTTTTTGCGGCTGTGGGCAGTAATTACATCGGTAAACAAGTCGCTTGGGCTCATTTCTTCTATAAAACCATCAGTGTGATGATTTTCTATCCGATTACAGTCTACTTTCTCGAGTTTGTGGAAATTTTCAGTACCTCAACTTCGAGAACTATTGCGAATGCTCACTTAATTTTTAATATTGCCTCAGCCATGATCTTTTTTCCGTTTATTAAAACCGGCGCCGAATACATTGAAAAATTATTTCCGAAAAGTGCCTCAGATGAATTCGGAGCGGAGTTTCTGACTATGAATACTTACCAGAATTCATCGCTGGCAATTTCTTATGCCCAACGGGAAATTATGCGAATGGCCGACATCGTACTTAATATGATCAAAGACTCGGTTCATCTCTTTGAAACCGAAGACCCGATGTTGGTTCAATCAATTAAAGACCGCGATAATCAGGTCGATTTTCTCTATCGCGAGATTAAAATGTTTCTTCTCGACCATGCAAACAAGAGCAACACGGTGGTTCATCAAAATATCATGAATATGATTATGTTTATCAGCGACCTTGAGCGCGCCGCAGATTCAATCGACATTAATATCCGAACTCTTGCTATCAAAAAACATGCACTCAAACTTGAATTTTCGCCTCAGGGCTTAGCAGAAATTCAAGCCATGCAATCGCAGGTTGTCAAAGTGGCCTCTATGGGAATTAACGCCTACGACAATCCTAAAATGTGCGAATTAGCCATTCAACTTAAACGTGAACTCGCAAAAACTGAAATTCACTATCGTGAAAACCACATTTACCGACTTAATCAAGGACTTCGCGAATCAATCAACACCAGCTCGATTCATCTTGATTTATTAAGTGAGTACCGAAGAATTGCAAGTCTGCTTTGCAATCATGCTTATGCGACGACAAAAATCAAGGCCAACGATACAGCTCCAAAAGAGGAGTAAAATGCTGCCTTGTCGGTGCGGTTTATTTTGTATTCAGATCTTAAGATAATGGTTTAACTTTTTGGGTAGCTTCAGTGATCGAAACAAATTCTTCAGAGAAACGCTTCATCAATTCTTTACTGAACTTAACCGGGTCTAATTTAAAATCTTTAAGGGCACAGGTCGGTACCGGAGTTCCCGCATTCTCTACGTTAAGCCCTAAGTGAATTTGGCTTGATACGGACGAACAGGAAGCAATAGATACACTCAATTTCAATTTTTTGTGGTAAAGATCATCGCCTTTTCTTACTAAGGAGTGACCATTTTCTAATAAGAGATTCTGAGTAATACTCACCAAGAGTCGTTGCAGACTCACAGCTGTTACCAAATTCTGACCGAAAAGTTCCACAATAAAATGTAACATTTTATCTGATTTGATCTGGGCGCTCACCACTAAATCTTCCGCATCAACCATGTGAGCAAGACTTACATTACAAGCACCGATAAAGGAAACTATTGAATCTCCATGCAACTGATGATTTACATAAGCATAGAGAGGTTTTAACTCTGAACCATTGTAATCAATTTTTTTTGTAACAAATTTTGTTTTCATAAATCTACTTCAGGAAAAATTGTTTATAATCTATACGTCCGGCCATTAACGCCCGTTTACTGCGTTTACAGGATTCGCATTCGCCGCACCAGCGTTCTTTAGCCTGATAACAGGGCCACATTTTTTCAAACGGAACCAACAATTTCTTACCGAGCTCAACTATTTCGAACTTACTCATAGCAATTGTATAGCATTGAATATCAACTTTATTGGCCGTTGAAAAAACAAAAGTCTTTCTCATGGCCCTGATATAATCAAGACTGTTATCGGGAAAAGTCGCAGCTTCTTCTCTGTTAAACCCGGGCACAATAACCTGTGCCGAAAGACCCTCTGCAAAAGCCGCAGCGATGCTGAGAAATACACTATTGCGATTCGGCACCCAGACTGATTTTGCCGTGGCTTCGGAAACCTGATCATTATCAATGACAACCTGCTTACCGAGCGGAACCGAGACATCATCATGAGTGAGTGAAGAATGACCGAGATTTTTCATCCACAAAAGATCAACAACCTCATGTTTTACTTTTTTTTCTTCACACAACTTTTTCGCACATTCAATTTCTTTGAGCGCTGCCTTCTGTCCATAGTTAAAAGTCAGAGCCAGGGCCACATCAGTTTCATTAAGTGCCGCATAGAAATTAACAGTCGAATCTAAACCTGCTGATAACAAAACAACCGAGTCTTTTCGTTGGCTCATATACTTTTAAGATCCCGAATCAGTAACTGAATGGTTTTTCGTCCATTAAAATAATTCCATTGAAGTTCACTTAGAACCTGGTAATTTCCGCCTAAACTTAAGAGATTCTTCAGCTTTTCACTGGGAGAAAACATTAATCCGTCAACCTTATGAGCTTTTGTAACATCTGAAAAGCTGAGCTTAAAGTGGCCGCCTCTGAGTTCTTTGACTGTGTTGAGCGAAACCTGATCGAATTTAATCAGTGGAATATTAAAACCCACGCCGAAAGGGCCGATAAAATCATACCATTTCATAACATTATTGTTTACTTCAGATAATT
>JAYVIY010000273.1:0-9344 GCA_043769795.1 Pseudobdellovibrio sp.
TGAAGATTAAAACAAACCTATTGATTTAAAACTTTAATAAGTAGGTACAAAAATTGATAAATGAATTTCGTAATTTACAAAAAGAGGTAGAAAATGAAAAAATTGTTCGTAGCTGCATTACTTACTTTAACTCAATTTACTTATGCCGCTGAAGTACGACGAATGTCGACAGCTGAAGCTCAGGCACGGGTAGAAAGATCGGCGACCTATCAGGAAATCGTCAGAGCCCGGGAAGCCGGTAAAGACATTACCACTGATGCTCGTTTGATGGATCGTATCAACAAAATGTTGGAACTTTCGCTGAAAGATCTGGTCACCCTGAGTTCTGCGGAAAATTCAGTTATAATTAAGCTTATTAATATCAATGCTAAAGACATATTGAGCGAAGTAGCAAGATTGTCATCGGTTGCAAAGGATTCCGCTTCAACAGCCCAAGAAAAAGAAATGGCAAAGAAGAGTCTAGAATTGATCGCGAAGGCTTCGCACACTGTGGACTCACTTGTACTTAACAGCGAACAGGCCCAAAAACAAAAAGAAGCTGTGACTCAGATTATCGAAATTTCAAATAAAATTTCGGCTTTAGATTTCGGTCAGTCTTCAAAAACATTCGTAGAAAAATATGAAAAAGCTTTAACTGAAGGCAAATCTGTTGAAGAAGCAGTTCGTATTGCTTCTAACGGAAAATTCACTGAAAAGGAATTACGTGATTGCGAATAGTTCTGGCATTGCAAACTGAATTATCAGTTCTGCATTTTTTCATCCAGAATTAAATAAATTTCGATTCGACGATTCTGTGTACGACCCTCTACAGAATCGTTGCTTTTTAAGGGTCGCGTATCTGCATAGGACGTGGCTGAAATTCTTTTTGGGTCAATTTCGTGATACTTCGTCAAATATCGCACGATACTTGTTGCGCGTAACGAGGCCAACTCCCAGTTAGACTCATAGAGCGGGTTTGCCGCTACCGGAATATTGTCAGTGTGTCCTTCAATGACGATTCTCTTATCAGATTCTTTTAAAATTTCAGCTAGCTTATCTAAAGCACGAAGAGCGCTCGTCTTAATTTTTACTCCGCCAGGTTGAAAAAATTGCGACGACGCCAGTGCGATTCTTACGCCGATCGCATCATGACGTAGCTGCTGAATTTTTTCCTTTTCCGTAGAATCCATTTTTTTTTCTATCGTTCGCTCTATATACTGCTCAGTCTCACCTGGTGCTCCTCGCGGTGGAAATCCATCGAGCTGTATGATAGTTTCGCCAGAGGTTTCACCGCCGACATTACCTTCTTGTGCTCCGCTGGCGCCCGATCCGGCACCAACAAGCTTTAAATTAGTCTGAATAGATTTTTCGAATACTTTTTGCTTTTCCTGATCATTGTTCGAAGTCGCGTACATCACCACAAAGAAGGCGAACAGCAAAGTTATAAAATCAGCGTAGGAAACCAGCCAACGATCATTGTTCTCGTGAGGTTCGTGGTCCGCTTCGTGATTTCTCCTGTCCGGCGATTCATCACTCATTATTTGCTCTTATATGAAATCAGTTTTTGCTCAATCAATTGGGCGTTAAGTCCGGTTCCGACCAGTAGTGCACCATCGAGAATCATATGTTTATGTCTGGAAACTTCTAAAACATTTTTTCTAATTTTATTTCCGATCGGAATAAAAACAAGATTGGCCAAGCCCACCCCGTAGATTGTGGCGACGAAAGCAACTGCGATTCCGCTACCGAGCTTACTGGTGTCAGAAAGATTTCCCATCACATGGATGAGGCCCAGTACGGCGCCGATAATTCCGATGGTGGGTGAAAAACCACCTGCATCAAGCCATATTTTTCCGGCCGAGAGCAGCCTCTGCTCTTCCTTAAGAATAATATTGTCAAAAATTTGTCTGGTTAACTTAACATCAACACCATCTACAACATTTCTCAGAATTTCTTTCAACATCGGGGATTGCAGCTGATTGAGTTTCGGTTCGAGTGCCAAAGGGGATTCTTTCTTTGCAAGCCTGGCGCAATCGACGATTTCTGATATGGGCTTATCGTAATTTAAAATTTGTTCCTTAAAACTTTGTTTAAATAGTTCAAAACCGAGTTTTAAATCTTTTGATTTATTCGAAACGAGAACGGCACCAAGTGTGCCCATGAAGACAATGACAAAGGCTGTTCCTTGAAGCAGCGATGCGACGTGGCCACCGTCAAAATAGTTTCCTAAGAGTATTCCGCCGATACCGATAATTAATCCGAAAATTGTAGCTCTATCCATAAAGAAATTTTGCCACACATAAACAAAGCTTTCACCTTGAACCATTAAAGGCTAGACTAAAGCAATGGCAGAATTTTTATTTACCATGGATTACTGGCTTTTCAATAAGATCAATAGCGTGTTAGTCCATCCGTATCTTGACGTCTTTTTTTTCTGGATTACGGATCTACATAAGCTTGTGTATTTTAATGCCATTGTCATTCCATTAATAGCTTTTTTGTTTATTTATAAATTTAAGCGCGAGGGTGTCTCATTATTTCTGGGATTAATTTTAGCATTAACAGTAAGCGATTTTGCCGGTGGAAAAATTAAGAAGCTGGTAATGCGAGAGCGCCCCGCAAACCATTTAGATTTGAACGTTGTTAAGCGCACAGACGCTGGAAATTACAGTTTTTATTCTAATCACGCTTCGAATATGTTTACCTTCGCGGTTTATACCGGCCAATTTATTCCGCAAACTAAAATTCCACTTTTGGTTTTAGCGAGTTTAGTCTCGTATAGTCGTATTTATAACGGAGTTCATTTTCCGTCTGATGTGATTTCGGGTGGATTCATGGGCACCGGTTGGGGTCTGCTGTTTTCTTATTTGATAAATCATTTATTGAAATTGATAAAAGCCAGAAAGAAAACTCCGTGAAAGTCATTGTCACCGGTGCAAACGGATTTTTAGGAGCTTGGTTAACTGGTAGGCTGCTTGCTGAGGGTCACGACGTTACTGCATTAGTGAGAAAAAACAGTGACCTCTCTGAGCTAGAAAAACAAAAACCTCGTTTCGCCTATGGTGATGTAACTGATAAAAAGTCGCTGCGCGAGGCTTTCAAAGCGCAAGACATTGTTTTTCACTTAGCCGGAGTTGTGGCTTATAAAAAATCTTCGCGACCGCTAATGGATGAAGTGAATGTGAACGGCACACGAAATGTTGTTGAAGTCTGTGAAGAATTGAGCACAAATCAATTACTGCACGTTTCTTCGGTCGTTGCGATTGGAGCCTCTTTTCGCCCTGTTGTGTTAAACGAAAATTCACCTTACCGAATTTCTGACCTCAACCTCGGCTATTTTGAAACCAAGAAGATAGCAGAAGAGATCGTTATAGCAGCGGCCCGAGAAAAACGAATAAATGCCGTCTGTGTAAATCCAGCGACCATTTATGGCTTCGGTGACGCCAAAAAGGGAAGCCGCAAAACACAGATTAAAGTAGCGAGACATGAATTTCCCTTTTACACGAGCGGCGGCATCAATGTTGTAGCGGTAGAAGATGTTATTGAAGGAATTTTGCTTGCGGTTAAGCACGGAAAGTCAGCAGAACGATATATCCTTGCCAATCAAAATATGACTATAAAAGAGCTCTTCACAAAAATTTCAAATTTTGCAGGAGTAAAGCCTCCGCTTTTTTACATGCCGAATGCAATACTGCACAGTTTGGGGGCCGCAGGAGATTTTTTTGAAAGATTCAATCTCAATATCGGCGTCAGCAGCGAGAATTCTTATACGGCCAGTATGTTTCACTGGTTTGATTCCGGCAAAGCACAAAACGAAATTAATTTCAAACCGACATCAGCCGATCTTGCGCTAGAAAACAGCGTGCGCTGGATGAAGGACAACGGCTACCTGAAGGCTCCTTAATTATGAAAATTGTTTTTAAAATCTGGATCAGTTTGGTTTTACTTTTTATAATCGGTTTTTTAATCTGGTTTCCTACTGAGTCGCAAATCAAAGGTTGTATGACCACTTCCATGTTTGATGTGGAGCTATGCCCTAAATCAAAAGATTATGTTCCTCTGTCACAGATTTCGAAAAATATTCAGAATGCAGTTATTTTGACGGAAGACTCAACTTTTTATCAGCACAACGGATTTGATGAAGACGGAATTCAGCATTGTTTTGAAAAATTGAAAGAAAAAATGCGCATCGTCTGCGGGGGATCAACCATTACTCAGCAATTGGCTAAAAATATGTTTCTTTCAAAAAGTAAGAATTTTTTCAGAAAAGGTGTAGAAGCACTGATCACTTTTAAAATTGAAAATTCACTGACTAAGCATGAGATTCTCGAAAAATATCTGAACATCGTTCAATTCGGAAAAAATATCTACGGAATCAAAAAAGCTTCACAGTTTTATTTCAAAAAACTTCCAAGCCAGATTACACCGACAGAGGCCGCCTTTCTTGCAATGGTGCTGCCGAGCCCCGAAAAGTACTCGCAGTCATTCTTCAGGCAGGATCTGACTAAGTTTGCCAAAGGTCGCATTAATCGAATCGTAAATACGATGTATAAGTTCGGCCGTATTGAGCCAGTGGCTTACCAAGAGGCCGTGGGAAATATTGACCATTTTCTTAAATCCGGAAATTCATCCGTGCGACTGAAAGAACATGAAGAAGAATTATCGAAAGATGATCTAATGGAAATGGATGAAAGTGATGCCATAGAGATGGAAACACCTAAACCTGAAACCAACGTGCCGGAAAAAACTGACGTCGAAGTCGTAGAACCGGTTGAATAAAAAAACCGCTGATTACAGCGGTTTTTTATCTAACTTAAATACAGATGCAGAATTAATTTTTTTCTTTAGCTGCTTTCGGCCGTTTATGAGGGTCGAGTTCACGCAGCCGCAATCGAATAGTCTTAGGAGTGACTTCAATCAGCTCTGATTCTTTGATCCACTCCATTGCTTTTTCAAGAGTCATAGGCCGTACTGGAATAACGCGAATGGCTTCGTCAGAGCCTGAAGCTCGAACATTCGACATTCTTTTTGCTTCTGTAATATTGACGATAAGGTCGTTATCTTTGGCATGTTCACCAACGATCATTCCTTCGTAAACGTCCATACCGTGATTGACGTACATGATTCC
Source organism: Pseudobdellovibrio sp. (assembly GCA_043769795.1). GTDB lineage: Bacteria > Bdellovibrionota > Bdellovibrionia > Bdellovibrionales > Bdellovibrionaceae > Pseudobdellovibrio. The sequence goes on from JAYVIY010000273.1 coordinate 5,108, forward strand.
ACGCTCTTGCTTATTCCAGATTGAATATGCATTTGCCTGCCCCGAACGATCAGAGATCATTGCGCCATTCATACGCGAGCTGATATCTCCACGGTACTCATCCCAACCGTCAAAATTTGTATTAAGCAATCCGGTACCGCGAGTATCTGTTAAGAACTCAGAACGATAACCGATCAATCCGCGCGAAGGAATTCTGAATTCTAATCGCGTACGACCTGTGCCCTTCTGAACCATATTCATCATGATACCTTTTCGAGTTCCCAATTTTTCGGTAACGACGCCGACAAACGGATCCTCAATATCAACAACGGCATGCTCCATCGGTTCCATCTTTTTACCGTCAACGGTCTTAAAAATAACCTGCGGCTTAGAAACAAGTAATTCAAAGCCTTCTCGGCGCATCTGTTCAATCAAAACACCCAATTGTAATTCTCCACGACCCACTACTTTAAATGCATCAGTCGCGTCGGTTTTTTCAACGCGAATAGAAACGTTATAAAGAAGCTCACGCTCAAGTCGTTCCATTATCTTTCGAGATGTTACGTTTTTACCTTCTTGGCCGGCAAATGGACCGTTATTTACCGAGAAAACCATGCCGACGGTGGGCTCTTCAACTGTAATTCGAGGAAGCGGACGAGGATCTATTGCTGAAGTAATTGTGTCTCCGATAGTAAAATCTTCGATACCTGCAATAATAGCCATGTCACCTGCGCCGATTTCGGTGACCGGAATCTGAGAATTAACATGATATTGAAATAAAGCCGAAACTTTTACTTTCTGCTGTTTGTTTTCCTGAATACAAACCACATCGTCACCAACTTTAATGTGACCTGCACGCATACGTCCCATAGCCAAACGACCGACATAATCGTTGTAACCGATATTTGAAACCATGAGCTGCAAAGGAGCATTCTCTTCGATTTTAGGTGGTGGAACCAGGTTAACAATAGCATCGTAAAGCACTTTTAAATTACCGGTGTTAACAGCCGGATCTAGCGTGGCCATACCTTCTCGGGCAATGGCATAAACAGTGTGAAAATCACATTGCTCTTCAGTGGCTTCGAGGTCGATAAATAAATCGAAGATTTCGTTATGCACTTCTTGGATCCGGGCATCTGAACGATCAATTTTATTTACGACAACGATAACTTTGATGTTCTGCTCTAAAGCTTTCTTCAAAACAAAACGCGTTTGCGGAAGCGGACCTTCTGAGGCATCGCAAAGCAGGATAGCGCCATCTACCATGTTCAAAACCCGTTCAACTTCGCCACCGAAGTCGCTGTGTCCCGGTGTATCTACGATATTGATCTTGATGTCATCATAGGTGAATGAAGCATTTTTTGCGGCGATTGTAATTCCGCGTTCTTTTTCAAGATCCATGGAGTCCATCAGACGTTCTTCAACAGCTTGATTTTCACGGAAAGTTCCCGCTTGCTTGATCAAGTGATCAACGAGAGTTGTTTTACCATGATCGACGTGCGCAATAATGGCGATATTTCTGATTTTCTTTGGATCTTGTAGCATTTTTTTTCCTTCGTTAAAAAAATAAAATTAATATAAAACTAAAAACACAAAACCAAAAACCTAACCGTGACCACCCATTAAGAATTCGTCTTGGCTTGTATCTTCCTGTTCTATGTTTCCGATTGAACCGAAGAACTCTAGCGCACAAGACAGCACTTCGTCATTATCCTTAATCTGAAAAATAGCTTTTCTGAAGGCAGATGCCCCGTCGTAGCCCGTTGAAAACCATGAAGCGAATTTTTTAAGCTGAATATTGGTTATATGCGGTGAACTGTTTCGTTGAATTTCGTCACTTAATTCTTTAAAGATGCTCGAATAGTTGCGCTTGAGATCATCGCGCAACCCGCTACCTCGGTACAAGCTTAATGCATCAGCAAAGATAAGCGGATTTTTAAGTGCTCCTCGACCTATCAAAACTCCGTCACAGCCTGATTGTTGCAATCGCAAAACAGCTTTTTGTGGAGTAAGAATGTCGCCATTTCCTAACACCGGAATTTTCGTTTTTGCCTTTACATCGGCGATGAATTCCCAATCAGCAAGCCCAGAGTACCCAGCTGCTCTGGTTCGTCCATGAATAGCTACCCATGTAATTCCTTCATCATAAGCCAAATTACAGACATCTAATGCATTTCTGAAGTTTTGTTCCCAACCAGTTCGAATCTTTATTGTTACCGGAATTTTTACAGCACTTACACAAGACGAGAGCACTTTTTGCATCAGACCGAGATCTTTCATCATCGCTGAGCCAGCACCCTTTTTTACAACCTTAGGAACTGGACAACCAAAGTTAAGATCGATGAAATCGGCTCCGTGTTGTTCAGCGACCACAGCTGCTTTTGCGATAAGCTCAGGGTCTTCTCCGAAAAGCTGCACACCGATGGGGCGCTGAATTTCATCATAGCTCATTAACGCCATTGTGCGTTCTGATTTATACTCTATACCGGCGGCAGAAATGAGTTCTGTAACAACCACGCTGGCATCTAATTTTTTCATGAAAGTACGAAATGAATGGTCAGTGATTCCCGCCATAGGAGCCAATACAAATGGATTGGCTTTCAAAGCATCAAGAGGATGAATGTGAATGGGAGTTGATTGAGCCGACATGATGTTGAACTTATGCCAAAAAACCGCACTAATAGCTATGATTTTAACAAAAAATTGTAAACATTTTACTTCCAAACAATTACAGAATTAAGTCTTTTTACGCTCGAAATAGTGTAAGAAAAGCAGGACGGGAACAAATGTAAAAAATAAAAAAATCGAATAGATATATTGAATGTAACTAGCCGGAGCCAGCAAAAACAATATCGGCAAACGTAGTGAAAATATAACTGCTAATGTGAAGAGCGATGGAATAGAGCTAAACAATAACAAACATCCTAATACGAGCAGCAAGGGCAAAACAAAAGTGGACACCGCTGCGGCTAACAGATTCTGCGACGCAGTAGAAAAGTATAAAAAGTCTACATAAGCTACAGCCGCTGAACTCCGTTTCAATGATGACCGATCAATACCCAATTTCGTCAACCAAATCGAATTTCGTTCAAATTGATTAACTGTAACATCGTCAGAAAATACCAAGTGCGAGAGCCCTATATTAAGCATATTTTTAAAAAGATAAATGCGCGATTGAAAAAAAAGATCCAAATTATTAAAAATAAGCTTTAGAGAAACTTTCTTAAATTTGACCCACTGGATTTCCGTCGCACTTTGCTTGAATGCCCCCGAATGATATGGATCGATGTCTAGTGGATTAAACTTGTCACTGAGCATCTTAGTGTCGAGTACGGCATCGATATCTGCTATTTCTGATTCAGATAAAATAGATGTTTTTTTATCGTGAAATATCTGACTTAAAGGCTGCACATAAGCAGAGACTTCATAACTATGGCCGTAAGAATCTATTCCGAAATACCGGGCCGCGGCTATATAATAAACGAAACTCAGAGAAACACAAATCAATGCATAAATTCCAGCTTGACGCCAATTCCAAAGGCGTAGAAATAAAAAAGCCGCTGGAAACAAAAATAAAAACATTTTTCCTTCCGGCCGCAAATCGCCGAGCAAGAATATAAGAACTGCGCAGATGATAACTTGCTTTAGAGTGAAAGAATTTTTTCGAAAAAATTGTAATCCCAAAGAAAATACAAAAAGTGAAAAAATGGTATCGCGGCAACTGAATAAAATTTGAGACTGATTTATCGGCAGTAGTGTAAGCAGCAACAGTAAACTACCCATTGAAAACCGCTGCTTTGGGCTGAGTTTCGAGTCATTAAGCATTTTTAACACAGTCATATTAATAAATATGAAAATCGAAATACTCAGCAGCACCGTGAACCCGAATCCATTCAGCAGCATGAGACCCGATGAAGACACAAACGAATAGGTCAATGATTTCGAGCCACTGGGAACAGCTTTGATCAAACTGGTCGCCAGATTCATGTCATCAAAGGAAATTAAGCCCGGAAAAATCAGAACAAATGCCGCTAAATAAAATGCGGCCTGAATCAATGCGATTACTCTTAGGAATTTATCAGAAATTCCTGACCAAAGACGAAAAATGAAGACTATGTATAAAGGCGCAGCTAGCAAAAAACTGTATGCTAAGACTTCAGAGATTTGTGTAAATAGACCGTTTTTAAAAAAATGAAGACCCGGTAACATCAATTTATTTTCTGATGAGAAAAAAGAATTTCTCTTCCCAGCGAATGCA
>JAYVIY010000274.1:0-3517 GCA_043769795.1 Pseudobdellovibrio sp.
TCTGGGATATAATATCCAAGACGTGACTTTCGCTGATCCCTATAATCCATCGGCCTCGGTGGCAGCAAAGAAACCGCAGGACAGTGACGATTCGTACGCCGCCACAATTTTATCAGTGGCGACCCGTTATGTACAGTGCAGTGGCGATCGCGCTTGGTTGAATGAAGTCAGTGCTTTTGGAACCGGCGAAAGCAATCTTCAGGTTCTAAAGAAGATCGCTTATTATAATCTGATTTTGCCTTCGAGAAGTACGTCCACGGGTCTTGTTCACACGTTTCAGAATCTAGCGAAGTACGCCATTTATTATACGGAAGACAACACCGAAGCCTATAAAGGCATTAACGACTTTGCGAAGCTTCTTTCAAGCATTGGCGATACCGAAGCCTCGGCTCATGCACAAGTGGCCATGGGGATCGCGAATGGTATTTCCAATAACCTTTTTGTAACGAATCAAAATGTCACCGATCTTGGGACGGGGAGTGCGATTACAGTATCTGGATTTAACGTCAATTGGCAGGGGCCCATCACGAATAATTTTTATCCGGGCGCGGTCACTCAGTTGTTTCCCGTGGCTCTTGGTGTTCCGATGTCATTGGCAAAAAACGCGGCAGCCTTAGCCACTTTGAATGCCATGGCCCCGGGGTGGTGCAACCGCCTGTATGACACTCAAGGGAAAGACCCCTTTATGATTTTGGGTTACGGGGCCGCCGTATTAGGAGAGCGCGCTCTGGCTCAGTGTCAGTTGGATTATTTCGCCCAATTGGCCCAAAGCAATGGAGCCACGATCACCGTGACAGGATTAGGGTACTACCAACGCACCTTAAACGTACTTGCCGGTCAGGCTCCCTATTAAATTTCGGTTTGGTTTAAGAAGTCGAGATCCTTAAACATACCCACCGAAGAGTCGCCGGTTTACTAATTATTCAAGAATGAATCCCGGGCCACATTTCGATTAGGATTTTCAGAGCCCCCAAAAATACGCTGTAAAAAATTTCGGTTATCTTGGGGCTTAGGTATATTTACGACGGGTGCTTTTAGGGCCATTGATTTTTTCATAGTCTTCGCGAAATTGCGATCAGGGCACTGTTCGGCCACGCTTTTAAAGCTTTCGGCCACTTCGGCTCGTGCTATATCCATTTGTGCTTTTGAGCAGGAGGCGGCATTTTTTTCACAGGACATGGCCGCCAAACTTTTCGAGAACTGTGTTAAAGAAGAGGAAAGCCGTGCTGTGGCTTCATCTAGTTCAACTTTTTGTTCCTCATTGAGTTGCGTGCTGGCCATAATATCACAGTTTGCCAGTATCTGACTTTGGGCAAAATATCTCCGGCAAATCAGCAGAGACATATTGGCGTCGTCTTGAGTGCACTTGGCCACATCAGTCTGGCTTAGAATCTCTTTTAATATTTTATTTGAAGTGCTCTTGCAGCTATTTATTTTCTTGCGGTCTTCCTGTAACACGTCTTGTTGTTGGCTGTTCTCAACGATCTGTCCGTTAAATAATAGAAGATCCTGAAGGATCAGTCGTCTTGAATTCAACATTGTGTATTCGGCATTGACCCATTCATTGTACAATTCGTCCATTTTTTCGCAGGATTTTTGCAGGTCTTCTCTGGTTCTATTGCCAGTGGCTCTGACGATATTCTTTAAATTTTCAAGTTGGGTGATCTGTGAATTTGCGGCCGTCTGGCATTCGGCGCTACTCGAAGCAGCATCGTTTTTTGCCTTTCTGGCTTTCTCTATTTCCTGGTCAATATTTAATAAATATTGTTCCTGTGGCACGCCACTGGCGAAGGTTATTTCAATTGAAGTGGTGGCCATTTTGGCGGAGAGCTCGCTTAATTTCGGCGAAAGTTCGGCAAATGATTTCATGCTGGTTTCAAATCTTTTCAGCCGCGCTTCTTTTTCTTCAGGTTTTAACTCGCCTGCAGCTTCGTAATATAATGTTCTTAGCATGCTCATGGTTCCATTAACTAAAAAATTTGTAGCCATTGAAGACAGGGTGTTGGCGATGCCGAAAGCCGCGCCGGCAATAGCTGCGGTACGAGCAACATTTGCAGGAGCTACTAAGCCCTTCACTGAATCCGTGGTGTTATTGATTGAGCCGGCCAGATTATTGATTGAGCCGGCCGTATTATTACCTGCAGTTGCGAGGTTACTACCGACAGTTTTCATTTCGGTTGATACTTCAGTTAAGCCTTTGCCTAAACTACTCATGCCAGGGCCTAAGCTGCCAATCGCTGTTGTTAACTGAGAAGTATCTATCGGTGGAAATGAAAAAGATTGGGCGTTTGCGTTTTGCAGAAAGATACTCATAAAATAGCTGAATTTTTTAGGACTGACTTTTTGAGTTTTAAGCTGCTTGATCTGTATCAGATGAGCTTCTAGGTAAGTTGGTAAAATATATCTGACGGCGATAGAGGCCAATGAGAACTCATGGTTTTGATCATTGTAGGCCAGGCGGTAGATCGTACCGGTATCTCGGGAGTAAGTTTCATAAATTTCAAGCCCATCCATTTCATCAAACGACCACTGTGACGAATTGACGACTTTTTTTAGCAATGAAAGTATTTTATCCTTTGATTCTTTATTATTTTTTGTATAGCTGATAGTGGCAATCGGAACCTCCGGAAATAGGGGGCTGGTTTTAATTTCCACACCAAAAGCCTCATCGCTGCCAGTTTTGATCAGCCCTGAATCTGTCCAGTACTTTTTATAGTCATAGCCTTCGGCGAAACAGTTCAACGAAATGAGAAAAATGAGAAATATACTTTTCATATTCTTCATTTTATGAGATTTTTTTAAACAATAAAAGGGCCTAATTAATTCTACTCGACCAGACCATGGTTTAGTTTAATTGCGGTTCGTTACCGGGCAAATCTGATCAGGCAGTTGCACTGACTGTTACGACCCTTTTGCGACGGCGAATGAAGAACTAGTTGGTAATTTTATAGTAACAATTCGTATTGCTATATGGATAAGCGTGATAGCCACTGCCGGGCGAAGAGTCAGGGGCGAGGCAAGTATATGAAAACACATTGGGCCCACTCGAGCTACGAAGTTCTCCCGATTGGCCCGGGTTAAGATTCTCATTGAGCAATCGGAAGCCAATTTTAGCTGAGCCCAGATTTTCAGTAAGCATTCCTTGTGCATTTTTCTTCATAAAAAAGACAGTATAATCAGTAAAGTTAATGCCGGCTACATAGAAAAAATCAGGAGACTGCCATATCAATTCTTGATTTGGCGATGCCGGCTGTAGCGGTTGAGGGACTTTGGCAAAAGTTTTTGTGAGATCACCATTGCGGCATGGATAGCTAGAATCATTATAATCTTCCACACAGGCATAAACCTCTTCAGAAACTGTTGCTCCGGTATAGGTAATAGCCACATGATCAATCGGAGTATAAATTAGTTTCAACGCTCGTGGTGCTAACCGCGCGGGCGGTGGAGTCGTCGCGACAGGCGGAGTCGATACAGCGGGCGGAGCAGATACAGCGGGTGGAGCAGATACAGCAGGCGG
>JAYVIY010000275.1:0-3514 GCA_043769795.1 Pseudobdellovibrio sp.
AAGTCGAGTTAAATATCAGGAATTACAGAATATAAAGTCTTTATCAGAAAAAATTCGAGCCGCAGAGAACAACTGTAAGCTTTTAGTAGCGCAATATGAAAATGAAGTTTTTCAAATACACCACATTAAGCGGGGTACAATTCGTGAATTTGATTTAGTTTGTGAAATGCTGAGTATTTCTTTAAAACAAATTAAATCGACCGATGATAACGCATTTAAAGTGGTCGGCCAGTTTATGGTAAACAGATTAGACCTAGCATTGTTCAGACACATTGAGTCTGCGGACTTTGAAAGAAATAAAGTGTACTCCAAAACATTACTTGGAATTATAGGCATGCCGTATAAGTATATGGGGGCTATATTACAGATAATGATAATTATTTTAGCAGCGCTGAATGGATTTCTCTTTTTTAAAATTTCAAGACTATAAAGGAATGTAAAAATGAAATTAAAAATTCTAGGTCTTCTTTTATCTTTTTTCTTTTTCGGAATCACGGTCTCAGCAGTTGACTTACCTGAGTTTGAGTCCAGCTTTCGATTTGATGGTGCCGCGCTTTCAGTTCAACAAGTACAACATCACTTTACACTGGTTGCATCTACGGAAGAAGCAAAGCAGGCCCTTGTTGGATTCAGAGAGTCCGGTTACACCTGTGAGTATGTAATGAATAATATGCATCGGTGTAAAAAATTTATACCTGAAAAATCGGAAAATTCGGAAGTTCGAAATCAGATTATCGAAGAAAACAGCGCGGTCGTTTTAAGTTTTGAAAAAACGAATAATGAATACGCACTTGTCAACGAAGCTCCGGCTCTTCAAGAATATGAAAAAATTCAGAAATCGTCTTTTGGAAAAGTTACTTTTGACCGGATTCATTTCTATGTGATCTCTGGTCTTAAAAAATTTAAAGTTTACAATTTTGGTAATAGTGATAGTGCAGATCATTTTTATATGACGCCTGGTAATCTTGTTGCGAAGCAGATTCGCGCATCTAAAAGCTTTAAGAGATCGATTTCTTATATCATTGAAGAAAAAAACGTTTATTTATATGAGGGTGTTTGGAAACAATAGTTTTCAAACATAATTAATATGTCCTTTCAGTTTAAAAAAATATGTTGGTCGGTTACGTTGTTTCTTTTTTTGAATCCGATACTTTCAATTCTTTTATTGGTTCTTTACCTGGTATTTTCTGACTCTTACGACGTAAACCAGGTGGGCTGGATCACTGGCTTCGGTGTTGTTTTTGCCGTGCTAACGAATTTGAGCATCACTATGGGGTATCACCGTTTGTATGCTCATAAGTCTTTTGAAGCACACCCGGTTCTTGAGTGGATTCTTTTATTTATCAGTTCGGGAGCTTTCCAGGGTTCAGCTTTAAAATGGGCCAGCGACCATAGAATTCATCATAAGTTTGAAGATACAGACAAAGATCCTTACTCAATAAAAAAGGGATTTTGGTACGCACACATGGGTTGGATGATGACTCATGAAGCGGTCAGTTTGCCGATTCAGGCGCCTGATCTTGAAAAAAATAAGCTTGTGAAATTTCAAAACGACAATTATTTGCTTTGCGCAATAACTGTAGGCTATGCAATTCCATTTTTTGTGGGACTGTTGATGAACAATGCTTTGCTCGGAATTGTTATAGCTGGAGGCCTGAGAATATTTCTGACTCAACAGTCGACCTTTTTCGTCAATTCATTGAGTCACACGCTTGGAAACACTCCTTATTCTGTCGATAAAACAGCCAAAGACAGTATCATCGTGGCATTTCTGACTCATGGAGAAGGTTACCATAACTTTCATCATAAGTTTCAATTTGATTACCGTAATGGAATTCGCTGGTATCATTGGGATCCGACAAAATGGACCATACAATTGGCGGCATTAACCGGTCTTGCGAAGAAGCTGAAAACAGTACAATTTTCAGAAATTCTTAAGGCGAAACTGGAAGTGGAGTCTTTAAAATTCAGGAACTCTCACCTCTACATCGAAAAACTTGAGCCACTGGCGCAAAAATTGATAGAAACTCAAGCGCGTTTTGAAAAGTTGAAAAAAGAATATTCAGTTCATAAAAATCAGAAGCTCATCGAATTGCGTGCTGAAATTGAACTAAAAAAAATCGAAATTCAATCCATGAAAAAATCATGGAAAATTCTGATTAAAATGGCACAAGCAACGGCTTAGTGCTCTTTTTCTTTTCTGATTTCTTTAAATCGATTTTTGTCATCTACAAAGACCACAGTGGGTTCATGAGTGGAAACTTCATTCAGATCAAAAGAGGCATAAGTTATAATTATAACTTTATCGCCTTTTTGTACGAGCCTGGCCGCGGCGCCATTGAGACAAACTTCGCCCTTTTTCCCTTTAATAATGTAAGTTGAAAATCTTGCACCGTTGTTGCAGTTGACGATGTCGACTTTTTGATGAAGATGCATTTTTGCCTTCTTTATCAAAGCGGGATCAATCGAAACCGAACCTTCATAATTTAAGTCGGCGTCGGTAACTGTGGCGCGATGTATTTTTGAGTAAAGCAATTCTATTTTCATTTTTCAGCTCCTACAGATCCAGATTTATTAGACGGAGAATTCATTTGTAATGCGAGTAAATTACCTTTTAAAACGAGATCCGGAATAATTTCATCAAATATCTTTTCTTTTTCGAACAAACTTGAAAAGCCACCGGTTCCGATAACCACCGGTTTCTCACCTTTAAAGCACTCATGAGTTATTCTGTTAATAATTTCTCGCATCGCACCTAAATGGCCGTAATACAGGCCTGACTGCAGGCTTTCTACGGTGGATTGTCCCAGTACTTCCTTTTTTTCAACGATTTCAACGGAGGGAAGTTTCGCCGTTTTTGCTTCAAGTGCTTCCATGCTCAGTTTTAATCCGGCGATAATAGAGCCACCCAGATAGTCGCGATCTTTTGAGACGGCACAAAAAGTAGTAGCCGTTCCGAGATCGACCAAGATCAGATTCTGTTGCGGATAAAGGTGGGTGCCCGCAATGGAATTTGCAATCCGATCGGCCCCCACTTCCAATGGATTTCTGTACTTTATACGCAGCCCGGTTTTAACTCCAGCCTGCAAAATAAATGGAGTGATATTAAAATATTTCTGACAAGCACCACGTAACGAATAAATTACTTCCGGTACTACCGAACAAAGTACAATTTGCTTTATCTTCCCTGGGTCAATGCCATTTTCACGGATGACGGTTCTTAGAAAAATACCTACTTCGTCGGATGACGATCCTTGTTTTGAACTTCGTCTGAATGAAATTTGCATTTTCTCATGGCCTAATGGGCCCTCGAAGACGCCGCCGTAAACCTGAGTATTGCCTACATCTAAAGAAAGTATCATCGGACCTCCTCGGTCATGATCTGCTGAAAGATAAAAGTTCCTAAGTTTTCAGTTGTTTCAATTGTTATAAAATTAAGATCTGCAGTAAAGATTCTATATTTGTATTTTTTGTTTTTAATATCCTGCCAGTCATTTTGAATTACAAAAGAGCA
>JAYVIY010000276.1:0-3509 GCA_043769795.1 Pseudobdellovibrio sp.
GATTCTAAAGAAGGCGAAACCACATTCACCGTATTAGGCTTTGAAATTCCGGGCTTACTGATACGCTGACTACTTTCGGGCCTTTCGGCCTTAGCTTCAGTGCTGACCGGAACAACCTCACCCAAATCACAGGATCTTTCAATGGCTCTGATAATCTGTAAATCGATCAGCCCTTCTTTAAGTGAAGGCTCGGGCTCCGTGTTTTTTAGAATGCATTCCGAAAAATAAATGAGCTCTGCACCGAATTGATCGTGTTTAGAATATTTCTTTACAGAAGTTTTTTCATCTTTTGTAAAAGACAGCTTCATCGGAAGAGCATAATCAAAAGCGTTTTCAAGTGAAAGCGAGGCACTGGTACCTACCACTTTATATTCAGAACAATCACTGGCGCCGAAACTACAAATAAACGAAGCCAGCCGGTCCTGCGGAAACTTCAAAACCACAGAAAGCATTTCGTCGACTTCCGTGAACCTCTCGTCGGTATTGTTGACCCTCGTTCCAAACACTTCATAGGGTTCATCACGAAATAAATATCTGGCGGCATTTATACAATAAACACCAAGATCCAGAAGCGGACCACCACCGTATTTAGTTTTTAATCTTATGTTGTCACGATCGCGAACTTGCATCGTAAAAACAGAATTAAATGCCCTAATGGTTCCGAACTTGGATGAATGCGCCATTTTAATAGCGTCCAAGTTGGCCGCATCGAAATGCAGTCGATAGGCCGTCATGAATTTGATTCTCGAACGTCGCACAATTTCCTGCAGTTCGAAGGCCGTTCTCAAATCGGCGGTCAGAGGTTTTTCACATAAAACATGAATACCCTCTTTTGCAGCAAGCGAGGCAAAAGCATAATGTAAAGAATTCGGAGTGGAAATATAAACCGCATCGATCTCACCACTTCTCAGTAACTTATGATATTCATCGTAGTGACAGTTAATTTCAGTCTTGTACCTTTTGCTCAGTTCTTTCAGCTTTTCACTGTCATCTGAAACAAGTGCCACTAACTTTGAATTTTTTATCGCATGCCTGAAAGAAGGCAGAACAGCACTTTGTGCAATATGACCGAGCCCCACAACAGCATAGCGAATCAATTTCTGGTTTCTTTTCATATACAAGTTCTCCATTTTTATTTTGATCAGTAGCTCAGCTGGATGCAAAAACGATTCCTGCTTAACTCTGATCTGATAAAGAGACCCGCAGCGATCGAAGTGCACGTCCCCACGCAATCACCTGATCGGCCATTTTCTGAACTTCTTTTTTGTGATAATCCTGTGGTTTAAAAACGCTGTGATTTTCGAAATCAAGACGAGTGCTCAGTGTGACCTGAGCCCTTACATCGGCAATTTGAAGTTCAGCCATTGTTAGTCTTAGCTGCTCTACGGCCCTCGTGCCTCCGCTACCCCCATAACTGACGAATCCACAGGCTTTGTTGTTCCATTCCGTGTAAAGAAAATCCAGAGCATTTTTAAGAGCTGCACAGGTACCGTGATTATACTCAGGAGTCACAAAAACAAATGCATCGAACCCTGAAATTTTAGCTGCCCACTTGAGGGTATGAGCCTGCGTGTAGTTTCCCATTGACGGAATCCCGGGCTCATCCAGCAAAGGTAAATTGAAGTCTTTGAGGTCGACCAACTCAAATTGGGCATCTTGCCGTTGACTAAGTAGTTCAAAAATCCAGCGGGCTACGCCTTCACCAACACGATTGGGCCGAGTGCTTCCGATAATAACGGCTATTTTTAGCATGTGTATCCTCAATTTTTCGCGAACATAAAGCAGAACGAAAAAATCTCAAAGAAAATACTCAAATAAAATAATAGGAGCGGAATTTTTCCCTTACGCAGAGGAAAAGAACGACGTTAATTTGTAAGACCGGCCAGTAACTTCACACTGTGGTAGTTAGTTACGTAAAAATGCAGTTCAACTTCGGAAATAAGTTTTTCGTCTTTAAAATCAGATAGCTCGCGAATAACGGTTTCTTTGGCGGCACCGATCCAATTGGCGAGCTCTACGCGCGTTAAGTGGGTGTCTATACGAATTCCCTGTGGGGTTTCAGTTCCGAATTTTTTTACCAGAATGCAAAAAGCTTCTGCAATTCTTTCACGTACGCTTTTTTTACAAAACGAATAATGATGATGTTCAGAGGCTGCAATTTCATCGCCCATTCGTTTTAGCATTTCGCCAGCAAATGCGGGCTCTTTGGCAATCAAGTGATTAATCGATTCTTTACTGATTTTACAAGCAACCACAGGACCCAGTGCAGAGGCAGTCGCTCTGAATTTTTGTTGAGAAAAGATACAACGATAGCCAAGCATATCTCCCGCAGCAACAAGTCTGACGATGCTTTTTTGGTAGAGTGTTACTTTGGCGCTGCCATTCATCACGCAAAAAACCGAGTCGGCCGGCTCGTTTTCAACTGAAAACGTGTCGCCGCGTTTATATTCGGCTTGGGTCTTGTTTGATTGTAAATAATGGATTGAATCAGCGCCGAGATTTCGAAAAAAACTTTGAGAATAGGCACTGCAGTCTTTACAGTTTTTGGATGCGGATGACATGGACTCAATTCTAGAAAGAATGTTTTTTAATGTCATTAATGAATTTCAGATGCCTCTGCATATGATGCTGAAAGCCAATGCTAGGCCACAGGCAGTTTATGACTGTCGGCCCGCTCAAATAGACTCTCAAAGTTCTTATAGCCTTCCGTTAACTCCATCGGTACCAGTGTTGCCAATGCGTCTAGAATTGCAACTCCGTTTTTAGAAGAGTCTTTCATTTTCAATTGATTGAACCTAGAACCAATACCCCGGTTAACCTGATTAACTTCGCTATAGCATCGGCCAAGGCTCTGCAAATTCACTTCGGTTACTTTGCCCTTTTCTAAAAGATAATGCTGCTTTAGCAGATAAATTGAGAGGGTGCGGGCTATGGTCTCTTCGAACTGTGAGAATGGTAAATGAAATTGCGCCATCGGTTTAAAGAAATTCATATGAGGACATCCACTGGTTGCCATTATCAACCCATAAATACTTTGAATAGCGTCTTGCAAATCTGTTTTCTTAAGATATTCGCGATTTGTTGTTTCAACTCTGACTTCTACTTTTTCAAATGAAAAGTGATCTGTGAAAAAATCAACGAGCAAGCTAAGATTAGCCGCAATCGGGCAATGTGGTACCTTATCACTGGACAATGGGCAGTTTGAGCATTTGCTTTCATCTAACTTGGTCCAATCCGGAAGCGGCGTCGTCTCTTGCCTGATGACTTCAAATTTGTCATTGCTGAGGCGAAGTTCGAATTTCTTCTGAGTTCCGTTTTCAAAACTGAAGTGATAGGTGAACTGAGTAATGCTTTCTTCAGACATAACTCATTTTGAAACAAAACCGAGTAAAGTCAATTTCTAAAAACCGAAGTGATCATGTTTCGCAATTGCGGATTTGTCTTATATTGTTTGTAAATTTGTGGAGAAAGTAAAACCGCGAGGAAGATGACCATAAAAGTAAAATGCC
>JAYVIY010000277.1:0-9302 GCA_043769795.1 Pseudobdellovibrio sp.
TACACCCAAGCCTCGGTTGACCGTCCGGTTCATATTGAAACAACGGCAATTGGTGCGGCCTATCTTGCGGGGTTGGGTTGTGGACATTGGTCAAGCCCAGAAGAAATCAGAAAAATTTGGAAGAGAGAATCCGAGTTCAACCCTAAACAAAATTCTAACGCGGTTAAAAAGCGAAGAGAATCTTGGCTTCGCGCTATTAGAAAATGTGAAATAACTTAAACTGGTTTGTAAGTCAAAAGTCTACCATTAGCATGCGAACGGATGCTTTCAATTGCTAAACAAGCTGCTTTTGCATCTAATTAACTAACAGATATTAAATTAATTAACGGAGGTTTTATGAATCGAACATTATTACTAGCAACACTTTTTTTTGTTGTAGGATTTCAGGCAAAAGCGCTTGATTTAGAAAAGGCACTTCAGCCGACAATTGAATCGGCGCAAAAATGGGCCGCGGACGCAAAAATCGTTGCAGCTGTAAAAGATGCGAACACGAGCAACGCCACTAAGTTCAAAAGCATGAATCAGGATAAATGGAAAGCGGCGAGCATTATGGATACTATCGTCAAAGACTTTACAAAGAACGATGCCGCAGTATTTCTTAAAACTAGCAAAACTCCGGAAGTAACTGAAGCTTTTGTGAACGCTAAAGACGGCACTAAAGTAGCATTTTTAGCTAAGACGTCCGGCTGGATTCACCTTGGCAAGCCTAAGCACGATACTCCGATGACGGGTAAAGTATGGATCGGCAAAGTTGAAGTGGACGAATCTACTGGATTACAACAGGTGCAGTTCAGTGTTCCGGTAATGGACGGCGCAAAACCAATCGGCAGCTTAGTTGTTGGCGTCGATGCAAGCAAGCTGAAGTAGTATCTAGTTAACCCAATTGAAAGTAGTCAGAAATGTTGAAGAAGTTAGGACTTGGAAGATTTTTGCTGTACTCAGGCCTAGTCATAGGAATCTGTACTACTTTATTGGGTTTCTTTATTTATGAGAATATTTCAAAAAGTCTGAATACGCTGGAAAAAATCAGCGCAGAGGCAGTACAGCAGTCAATCTCTAATCATATTATATTAGACCGACTGTCCCAGAATGAATCCAGGTTTGTTAAGTTAATTTCCTCGACCGATGCTGATGAGCTTGAATCAATGGGTAAAGCTCTCGATAAAAACTTCAAAGATGTCGAAAAAGAACTAAGTAATTGCGGCGAGAATTGTAAGTCGATTTCTGAGCTCGTCGCTAATTACAAACTTTCTTATACAGAATTTCTCGAAAAATGGATTTATACCGGTAATAGATTAGGTGCCACAAATTATTTTATAAAAGTTCTCGGGCCGACTTATGATAAGCTCCTGGTCGAAGTCGACAAGTACACAATTACAAGTATCGAATTCTCCGGCAATGCAATCAAAAATGCAGGGGAAGACTTTGAAAAGATTAAAAAATTAATTATATATTTAGTCGTATTGATTCCGTCGCTGATCGTTTTGTATGCCGTTATGATGATGAAATTTTTAAGCAATGCACTGAAAGTCGTGGTTGAAAGACTTAATCAAATCACTTCAAGAATTATTGACCAGGTCGAAGATGTAAAATCAGCAAGTGATTCTTTGGCTTCTAGTGCCAGTGAACAGGCCGCTACGGTGCTTGAGACAGTTGCTGCGGTAGAAGAAATGAACAGTACGATTTCCAGAAATGCTGAAACGTCTGAACGCTCAAAGGGGTTTTCGAATGACTGTCGTGAAAGTGCAGTTGACGGGCGCGAAGTGATGACACAAATGCTGACCGCCATTGATCAAATGTCTGAAAGTAATCAGAAAATTTCGGGACAATTGCATAATAATCTTGGAGAAATCACAGAAATGGTTTCCGCCATAAATCAGATTGGCGAAAAAACAAAAATAATTAACGATATCGTTTTTCAGACAAAACTTCTTTCATTCAATGCGGCTGTCGAAGCGGCTCGCGCCGGTGAGCACGGCAAAGGCTTTTCTGTGGTCGCTCAAGAAGTAGGAAACCTGGCCGAGGCCAGCGGTAAGTCGGCCGCAGAAATTTCAGATATGTTGGCCAGCAGTTCAAAACTGGTTAATGCCACTTCTGAAAATATTAAAAGGCAAATAGAATCAATTCTTGATGTGACCAAGACTCAGTTGACCCAAAGCGCTTCAAAAGTTGATTCGATGCAATCCGTCTTTGATGTCATTGTGGAAAAATCCTCATTGGCCGCTGAAGAGATGAAAATTATAGTTCAGGCTTCAAAGGAACAGATTACGAGCATTTCTGGGGTTTCTGAGGCCATGGGACAGTTCGATATGGTTACACAGCGAAATAATGAAGCCGCCCAGTCTACGTCTCTGGCGGCGAACGAACTCAACTCTCAATCGCAGGAACTTATTATGGCTATTGATGAACTCAATCTTGTAATCAGGGGCCGCGGCTAGAGTCTAGTTTTTGCCGATATAAAATAGCCACTGACTAAAAATCTCAAATTGAAACTGGACCTTTTTTTAGAAAAACCAGACTGGATTTATTTCATCTAAATCCGATAAGTACCTATGAAAATAGGAAGAAATTGTTGTGGATGATTTTGAAAGAGAATTAAAACTCGGGTTTTTAGATGAAGCGGAACAGTCGATCAATGACGTTGAACAGTCGTTTTTAAGCCTCGAATCAGACCCGCAAAATAAAGAACATATTAACAATATATTCAGACTTGCTCACAACCTGAAAGGTTCTTCGAAAGCAGTGGGTTTTGACCAAATGGGTCGCTTTACCCATGAGTTTGAAACCTTCGTACTACGAGTTAAAGACGGGCAACTGAAAATTTCGGCAGCGGTTGTGAGTTTACTTCTTAAAACGACCGACTTTATCAAAGAGATGATCGCTAAGCTGCGCACAGATCTCGGCGCTGAACTTCCAATTGACAACATCCTTCATGAAATGAAAAACTTCTTTGAAAATCCGGCTGAGCAGGTTCTGGCACCGGTAAAAATCACTAACGAAGTGGCTGCCGCTACTGAAGCTGAAGTTGTAGCAACTGCAGTTGTAGAAGAAGTTGAAAACGTAAAAGAGTTTCCAAAAAGAAAAAAGGCGGTTGCGGCCGCAAAGGCTCCGGCGTTAGATGAAAGTATTCGCGTTTCCGGTAGTAAAATTGACAAGTTGTTGAACGCCGTCGGTGAAATGGTGATCTTGCAGAGTGTATTGGCCCAGAGTAAAGACGGGAAGAATGATCAGAATTTTAAAAAGACGATGCATCAGTTAAGCAAAGTCAGTAAAGAAATTCAGGATATTTCAATGGGACTTAAAATGGTTCCGATCAAGCCAATCTTTCAGAAAATGCAACGTATCGTGCGAGATACAGCGCAACTATTAAATAAGGAAATTAATTTAATTCTTGTCGGTGAAGATTCTGAACTGGACAAAAATGTGCTTGAAAACATGAGTGACCCATTGGTGCATTTAATTCGAAACTCGGTTGATCACGGAATTGAAAGCACAGAAAAACGAGTGGCTGCAGGAAAGCCGCCTGAAGGTAATGTTGAGCTGAAGGCCTATCACCGGTCAGGAAAACTCGTCATTGAAGTAACAGATGATGGTGGTGGACTCAATCCGCAATTCTTAAAAAACAAGGCTATTGAAAAAGGGATTATCAGCCCCCTTGAAGTCCTTACGGATGTGGAATGTTTTAAACTCATTTTTCGAGCCGGATTTTCTACTAAAGAACAGATCACCGAAGTTTCGGGTCGCGGTGTCGGTATGGACGTAGTCAAAACCAACATTGAAAGACTGGGCGGAGAAATTCAGGTTGAATCTATTCTCGGAAAAGGCACAGTTTTCAGAATAATTCTTCCTCTGACATTGGCGATTGTCGATGCGATGATTGCAGTTTATGGCGGTCAGAAATACGTGTTGCCGTTGAACCAAGTCTACGAAACGCTGCAGCCGCAATCGAATCAGGTCTATAAAGAAAAAAATCTCGGTACTGTTCTGATGCTTAGAGGAGAAAATTTGCCACTGTATCATCTTGGTGATTTCTTTGCATTGAAGCGACAAAAGGCCGAAACAGATATGATCGCGATGGTTTTTAGAAATGACAACCGACCCTATGCAATTATGGTCGATGATATCATATCCCAACAGCCGGTTGTAGTGAAGAGCCTCAGCGCTGATATGGAAGGCATGCTCGGAGTCAGTGGAACAACAATCCTCGGCGACGGCAAGCCCTGTCTGATTTTAGAAGCTCAGGATTTACTTTTGCGTAAGATCACGCAAATCGATAGTCAGCAATTAATTAATGAAGCGAATAAACAAAGTAACAAAGAGGTCGCATGAGCTCACAAACTAACTACAGCAATGCTCCCGGCAGCGTAAGTAAAACAAACGCTAGTAATAGTACCGGCAGCAATCGGTACATCTGTTTTAATTTGGGCGCTCAGGAGTACGGCGTACCTCTGCTTTCAATAAAAGAAGTGTTGGGTTTACCCGAAGTTACACCGATTCCGCAGTGTCCGTCTTACTTTCTTGGAATTATGAACCTTCGCGGTAAAGTTATTTCTGTAATGGATTTGAGAACAAAAATCGGACTCAAGTCACAGAATAACTCAGAAACTTCCGTCATGATTCTTGATTTAGGTGAGCAGTTGCTCGGAGTCGTCGTTGATAAGGTCAATGCGGTTATTACAATCAACAATAAAGACATCACCGAAGCCCCAAAAATGGAAGAAACCAAGGCGACGGATTACATCGAAAATGTCTATAGGCACGAAGAAAATCTGATATTACTGATTTCGATTGCGAAAGCACTGTCGATAGAAGATCACCTTGTACTTAATAACCAACAAATCAAAATAGCCAGTTAGGAAATGAGATGAGTTTTATTAGAAATGTTCCGTTAAAATTTAAAATATCCGGTTTGGTACTATTTTGCAATTTCGTGTTAATTGTCGGTGGCTTCTGGGTACTAGAGCATGGCAACGCAACAGGAGAAGTCTTGTCAGCGTTTTTCTTACCCTTTTCTATTCTGTCTGGAGTGACTCTAGGGTTTGCTGTACTGATGGGTTTCAAAATATCTAATACTGTTGAAAATCTTACTGCTGAACTGTCAAAGAACACGACAAATCTTGATGAAGTGGCTGAAAAAATTGCCGGTGGAGCAACCGAATTGTCTTCGGCGGCCTTTGAACAGGCAGCAGCGTTACAACAGACCGTTGCAACGATCGATGAAATAGGTGCGATGATTCATAAGAACTCGGAAGCAGCAATTAAATCAAAAGAACTTTCTATCGTAAGCAAAAATTCAGCAGAACAAGGTCGCCATATAGTTGACAGCATGATGTCAGCAATCGGCGAAATAGAAGCCAACAATAGTGAATTATCAAACCAAATGCATGATTCCAATAAACAGTTAGCGGAAATTACCAAACTCATTCATGAAATTTCGAGCAAAACTCAGGTTATAAATGACATCGTTTTTCAGACTAAGCTTCTTTCGTTCAATGCCGCGGTAGAAGCGGCTAGAGCAGGAGAATACGGGAACGGATTTGCAGTGGTGGCCGATGAAATCGGTAAGTTAGCACAGAGATCAGGCGGAGCGGCAAAAGAAATAACGAGCATGTTGCAGGATTCGGTTGGGCGCGTGGAATTTATTATCGAAGATACAAAAGGTAAAGTTGATCGAATAATGGTTATCAGTAAAGAAAAAATTAACTTCGGTGCTGAGCGGGCAAAGAATTGTAAAAAATCTTTAGACGAAATATTAACCAGCGTTCAGTCCGTTGACTCACTGGTGGTTGAAATTTCCGCGGCTTCGCGAGAGCAAAGTCTGGGCGTCAGCCAGGTTTCGCATGCGATGAATCAACTGGAAAGTGTTACTAATCAGAACTCGGCCGTGGCACAGGCCTCTTCGAGCGCAGGAGAGCAGCTGAAACTACAAGCCGATGCTATCCATCAAAAAGTTCAAAAACTCAATTTCTATATTGGCGGTTCCGCACGGGATAAATCAGAGTTGGCTGATCAGTTGCCTGATGCAAAGCCACTCAAAACCTCAGGTTCTAAAAAACCCGTTTCCGGCCGATCTGAAAAATCAGCTCCAAACAAAAAGGTGCTGAGGTTTCAACGTAAAAAGCCAATGTCGTCGAGATCGATTAATAAAGACGAAGAAGTTGTTGAATATAAAAAAGTTCCGGGTTTTGAGAGCAAATTGCCTTCCGGAGACGATCCGGGTTTCAGTGAATAAAGTGGTTTGTGAAGCTATTGAGACAAAAAATTGAGGACGCCCAATGATAAACTATAATTTTGACGAAAATGGCAATGTCATTAAAGAAGTAGCCAGAATCGTATCCAGTATTGCAGGAATTCAGCTCGGAGAAAAACAATTTCCGATGATTGAAAATCGACTGAAGTCACGAATTTCAAAACTTTCATTGACCAGTTTTGATGATTACCTTTCTCACCTGGTTGAGAACAAAGAGTATGAAACTGAAGCTTTAGTATCGCTTTTGACGACCCATCACACCTATTTTTTTCGCGAATTTTCTCAATTTGAATTTGTATTGAACCGAAAGCTGAGAGAACTTGTTTCAAACGCAGAAAAGCGCGACGACAAAAAAATCCGCGTTTGGTCGGCCGCTTGCAGCACCGGACAAGAGGTTTATTCTCTTGCGATGTTTCTCGATTATCATTTAAAGCATATGGCGCCGCACTTGAGTTTTGAAATCTTTGGAACCGATATTGACCCCGAGTCTGTTGAAACAGCAAAAAATGGAGTTTACAGGTCAAGCGAACTCAATAAGTCGCCGGCGATGTATCTCGGACAGCATTGGATTCAGGGGCGGGATAATGTCAGAGACTTCTCAAAAGCCCGTGAAAGTCTGAAAGCTAAATGCAATTTTTCAGTTTTGAATCTAATGCAGGCCAATGAGTTCAGAAAAAATGAAAAATTCGATCTCTTGTTTTGCCGTAATGTATTCATTTATTTTAATTCTCAGCAAATCGAGGCCATTTCACAGAAATTAATTTCTAAATTGAGCCCTTCAGGGTCGCTCATTCTGGGGGTTTCAGAATCCTTACAGGGAATGAATCTTCCGGTCGAGTCTGTGGGCCCTTCAGTCTACCAGGAACTCGGTGGCAAGAAAAATTCAGACTTGGTATTGCCTCTAATTGCCAAGGCTCCTGACAGGGTTCTAAACGTTCTTTGTGTAGATGACTCGAATACAATTCATGCCCTTCTTGGTAGTGTACTGACTACAGAACATGGTTTTAGAATAAAAAATAAGGCAATGAACGGTGCCGAGGCTCTGAAGTTTCTGGAAACTGAAAAATACGATGCCATCACTCTTGATTTGCATATGCCGATGATTGACGGTCTCGAGTTTCTTTCACGCAGAAAAGATAAAACTCCGGTTATTGTTGTTTCTGCAATCAGCCGAGATGATGATTCAATTGCTAGAAAGGCAATGGCCTTGGGTGCTTTAGATTACGTAGAAAAGCCGACAAGAGAAAATCTAGTCAATTCAGGAAATGAAATACGCTCTAAAATAAAAACTGTTCTTAAACTGCTTAATGGCACAACTGAACCTGTTTTAAGCGTGCCGGTCAGCAGTTTGACTTCGGTTTCGAAGTCAAAAAAAATAAAAACACTGATTGTAGATGACTCTGAAGCTATTCGGCATTTGTTGGTCAAGATTTTGTCTGAAGACGCTGCCTTTGAGGTTGTGGGAGCAGCCAAAGATGCAGAAGAAGCCGAAACGATGATAAAAAAATCTAAACCTGATTTGATAACACTTGATATTCATATGCCCAAGAAAAACGGCATTCAATTTTTAAAGGAAATTCAGCGTACCAGCTTTATCCCGACGGTGATGATCAGCGCGCTTTCCGAAGAAGACGGACCTTATGTCATGGAAGCCATGGCTGAGGGCGCCATCGACTATATTAAGAAACCCGATATGAAAAATCTGGTGGCAAATGCCGCTGCAATAGTTGAACGATTGAAAGTTGCTGCTAAAGCAAAACGCGTCAAGCGATCGTCTGTTTCTAAAAAGGTCAGTCAATCTTTTACAGAAATTAATAAAGACCACCTTGTTTTGATCGGAACTTCGACCGGTGGTGTAGAGGCCGTTCGTTGCATTCTTGAACAATTACCTCAGCAAATTCCTCCGATAATGATTGTTCAGCATATGCCGGCGTTTTTCTCAAAAGCTTTTGCCGACAGATTGAATACTTTGGTTCCATTCGAAGTGAAAGAAGCAGAAAATAATGATGAAATTAAGGCAAATCGTGTGTTGGTCGCACCGGGCGG
Organism: Pseudobdellovibrio sp.; assembly: GCA_043769795.1. Lineage (GTDB taxonomy): Bacteria > Bdellovibrionota > Bdellovibrionia > Bdellovibrionales > Bdellovibrionaceae > Pseudobdellovibrio. The sequence continues at coordinate 8,297 of JAYVIY010000277.1, forward strand.
CAAACAAATGGGAATAAAAATTGTCGACGGTAAAAGAGTTGTGCGTATTTGTGAAGAAGCTTTTGACAGTCGACACAGTCCTTCTGTGGATTATCTCTTTAAGTCGGCATTTGATGCGAAAATTCAAAATGCGACGGCTGTGATTTTGACCGGAATGGGAAGCGACGGAACGCGGGAACTTAAAAAACTCAAATCAATCGGAGTCACTACCATTGGCCAAGATGAATCGACCTGTGTCGTGTATGGTATGCCAAAAGCTGCGTTCGAGGCGGGTGCCGTCGATCACGTCGTTCCTTTGACGGCAATTGCAGAAAAAATAATGACGCTGGCAAAAAAGAAACTAGAAAAAAAACTAGCCGGCTAGACTTTGGTAAAGTTAAAATTAATTAATTTAGATGTTTAGAATATAAAATAAAGTTCCGATAGAGTAGAGCAAACGTAGAGTATAGAAAGTGAGAGTATAAATGTTTAAGACCAACACTAGGTTTTTAATAGTAGACGACTTCAGTACGATGAGAAAGGTAATTAAAAAAGCCTTGTTCGATCTCGGTTATGAGAATGTGCTCGAAGCCTCTGACGGAATAAAAGCCTACGAGCTTCTTGAAAAATACTCCAGTACCGCAGAGCCCGTAGAAGTGGTGATGTCAGATTGGAATATGCCCAACATGATGGGAATTGATTTACTTAAAAAATGCCGAATCGATTCGCGTTATAAAACTCTGCCATTTGTGTTGATCACTGCAGAAAGTGAACAATCACAAATTATCGAAGCGGTCCGGGCCGGCGTCAGTGATTACGTCATTAAGCCTTTCAGTCCGTCGACCTTGAAAGGAAAACTAGAAGTCGTGTACAAGAAATCATTTCCTGGGAATGCGGCCTGAACATGAGCGCTGCAGCAAAGTTGCCAAGAGAGCATCCATTTTTAAATGCGGAAGTAATTACCAGCTTCTCCAGTGGCGTGACTGACACTTTGCAAATTATGGCTTCTGTTAAAGGAATTTTTGAA
>JAYVIY010000278.1:0-3482 GCA_043769795.1 Pseudobdellovibrio sp.
GGATAGTTTTCCCAGTTAGTCTCCGAATACGTTGCCAACGCTTGCTTAACGCCTGCAGTTTTTACCGGCCAGGCTTCAGGCGCGTTGCGGGTGACCGAACGCGTGTAATAATTAACACCGATAAAATCCATTGGTTCCTTCAGTGCAGCCATTTCACTTTGTGGCCAGGTTGGCCAGGCATCGCCGAAAATTTCCTTCATTTCTGCAGGATAAGTGCCGAAGAAAGCCGGGTCTAAAAACTGACGATTGAAATAAGCATCGGCTCTTTTCACGGCGGCAAGATCCTCCGGAGATTGAGTAGACGGATATTTTGGCTCGAGATTTACAACGAGCCCGATTTTGTGTTTTCCGACTTTGCGGTAACGTCTGATAGCTTCTGCATTACAGCCCATCAGGTTATGAGTTGCGATAGCTGCTTCGAAGTGACTGTTGTGCCCCGGTGCCAGCGCACCGTGCATGTAGCCGCCGTCAGTAATAACCCACGGTTCGTTGATGGTGGCCCAAAGTTCGACGCGATCATCAAGCCGTTTAAAAACCGTTTCGGCGTAATCACCGAACCATTTTACGATTTCAGGATTTAACCAGCCACCGCGTTCGTCTAACGCCTGGGGAAGATCCCAGTGATAGAGTGTAACCATTGGTTTAATATTTTTTTCGAGTAAAGCGTCGACGAGATTGCTGTAAAAATCCAGACCGGCTTTATTAACTTCACCAGTGCCGTTCGGGAAAATACGGCTCCACGAAATACTGAAGCGATAACTTTTTAAACCGAGTTCGCTCATTAATTGTACGTCATCTCGGTAGCGATTATAGTGATCACACGCCACATCGCCGGTATCCCCGTTTAAGATTTTACCGGGAATTTTAGAGAAGCGATCCCAGATGCTGGCGCCCGCGCCATCTGCCATTGAAGAGCCTTCGACCTGATAGGCGGCCGTTGCGCAGCCCCAAACAAATTTGTCAGGAAATTTTACCATTGGTTTCATAGTACCCTCGAAAAGAAATTTAAATGCCAATCTAAATCATTTGCGGGCTTGAACAACTAAATTCGTTTAAATTAGAATTTTTTTAGAGCTGGCGTTTATCATTTCTTGCTCTGAGCGCCGCCTGAATTTCCAGGCACCGCTCGTTGGTTAAAGGGTATCTGAGCGCAAAATAGAGTGATACCAGGCAAAGCAAGATCGGTAGCCCAATTTCAATAATACGCATTAACAACAGGCTTTTTGGCGCCTGGCGTGTCAGATGCGACACGGCGGCATCCAACTTCGGAAGAGTAGCTTCAATGGATTGTAAAGCTTTCAAAGACTCGTCTGGTAGAGCGATCAGGCCCGTCAATTGAGTTTGAACTTCAGCCAGATTTTTACTCAGCATTTCGCTGTGCTCAGGTTCTTGCGTATCGGTACTTGTGGAAAAGTGCAGTTTTAACGCCTTGGCGCTAAGGTCTGACTGGTCCATTCGCAATGACAACGACAGCCCCATTAAGCGGTCATTTGAAATCGAATTCAGCCTTTGAATTCTTAAATCATTTCTCTCACTCATTTGCTGCAGCTCAGGGAGCGACGGAGAAAGTTTTTGAATTTGTGCGGAAAGCTCTTTGCTGTCTTTTTGCAGTTCCAGCTTTAATTTTTCGTAATCTATATTTTGACTGGCCCAGACTGTGCCTTCATTTCGGATTTTATTTAAATTTCCGCGCAGTTCATCGGCACGGGTTACCTGAGTTTCGTCAAAATGAGTGAACACGATCAGCAGCCCCGTAACAAAACTTGCGATGGCTGTTCCCATTTTAATAAACCACCAAAAAACCGAATAATAAGAACCTTCATTGCGTTTACCGGTTTTTAAGTCATCTTCATCGCAAATATCACCCAGCATTGCAGAGCTCAGAGTAAAGAAAAATAACATGCCGGCAGACAATAACACTGTGGGGATAACAACCAAATAGGGATGGGCCGGGTCGTAACAGAATATTTTTGACAATTGGGCTGCGCACATCAGGCCAATAGAAATGATCAGGGTTTCGCGTTTGCCGAATCTTGGCGCTAGCCAATCCAGCGGAAAAACCGCCAGCAGGCCGGTTACGGCCCAGATGGTGCCGTTAATTCCAAGCAAAGGCCCGGACGCCGTTTTGTCTCCGCCGAAAATATAAAAAATACTGATATAGTAGTTCAGGAGACCAACGAAATTAAAGCCAAGCGCCAGAATAAAAACACAAACCATCAGGAACAGAAAATTCCTATTGCTGACGATTAATTTCATATCGGCCCAGAATTCGGTTTTATTTTCTGCGGGTGCATTTTTCAGTGGAATTGATGAAGGTTCCTGCAAAGCGATGAACCACCAGATTGATACCGGAATCATAATAATCGCCACTAAAATAGAAACATAGCGCATTCCATCGGCTTCAGTGCCGCCAGGGCCTTTGAACATTTCTAAGCCGGCCAAAGCAAAAAGCCAGGGCGTTCCCATAGCAAAAAGGTTTCCGAAAAAACTTTTAGCACTGCAAAGACGCGTTCGTTCATTCGGGTTTGAAGACATTTCCAGCCCAAGCGCCCCATGCGGAATTTCAAACACCGTCATTGCGGTGTAAAAAATCATTAAAGAAATAAAAATGTAGGCAAGCTGAAACCACTCAAACGCCGAGTCACTCGGGATCCAGGCCTGCACAGAAGCGTGTTTCGGCACCCACCACATCATCACGAAACTCAGCGCAACAGTTATTCCGCCAATCAGCACATACGGACGTCTGCGTCCCCAGCGTGTACGCGTGTTATCTGAGATGTGGCCCATGATGGGGTCGGATACCCCATCCCAAATTCTTGGAATAATCAGTATAGTGCCCAGCCAAAATGCGCTAAGACCTAAGCTGATATTCCCGATTAAGCCGATCAACTGGCCGGCGATATTAAATAAAGCAATCGGGATTAGGCCGCCCGCACCATACACAACGAGTTGGTGGAAAGGAACGCGATGTTCGGAAGCAGTATCGTTTTTAGTTGAACTCATGGAGTCGTAAGTACACGTCTCTTTAGGTTCCGTCATTGAACATTGAAAATTTTACCGAGTTGATTATTATGAGCTCATGCAGATTTTAAACAGGCGGTACTCTTTATTAGCCTATCGTCAAAATTAATTCCGGTTACGCGCTTATGAAATGAAACAATTTTTGGAACTTCAGTCCTTGTGTTTCATCGGGATTTAGAGGAGTTGCTCCCTCAGGCATTTCAAAATTAGGATTTATTTTTCTTTTCGCCATAGTCTTGAATCCATCTTGTAGCACTTTCATCTGCAACATCCGATTTCTTGGGCAATCTTTTAGGCGGGTTACAAAATCTGACTTAGTTTTTATAATTTTTTCCCAAAAATCGAAGTCATTGTATGCACGGTCAAAGACATACATTTTTCCTGGTAAAATACGTAGTTCAAGACTTACCGGAGAGTCACCTCGACGTCCTGGTGTGATGATAAAATCATCGATCCACTCG
>JAYVIY010000279.1:0-9193 GCA_043769795.1 Pseudobdellovibrio sp.
GCTGCACGAACACAACGTGTGTCAACTCCTTCAGGAATCGGAGGGTAATGCAGAAGCCGCAAGATTGAATTTCCTTCAACAACCATTTTAGAAAAATAATCTTTTTCAACCTCTAATGGGTATGAAAGCGCTTCCATCATCTGAATACCGGCGATTTCAAGTTGTTTGAAAAGCAATTCAAAAACGCTTCTGAATTCGGCGACTGTATCGTCGGGCCAGATATTTTTCGGGTAGTATTTCTCAAATGCATGTCCGGTCGGAACTTCGCGGCCAACATGCCAGAATTCTTTTAAATCCATCACAGGAGAACCTTTTGCATGCTCTTTACCGAACGCAGTGTAACCCCGCTGTCCACCACCCATTTCAGAAACATAGGATTGTTTCTGAACCGAAGGTAACTTGTAGAATTTTTCTAAAACTTCGTAGGCTCTGAGTAATAACTCTTTAGATACATCGTGATCTTTTAAAATGATAAAACCGTAATCTTTTATGCCATGAAACAACTGTTCGATGAACTTAACTTTTTCGTCCTGTGTTCCGTTCAGATAAGTGCCCAGACTTAAAGTTGGAACTTTTCTCAATGTCGAATGAGTAGCTGTTGTTGATTGCATACGAACCTCTCAAAAATTTCTTAAACGGATTTGGCCTGTTAATTCTTTTATCTAAATTAGAATAAAATATCAAAGATAATTACATGGCTCTTAGATTTGAATTCGAAGTGAATATCGCCCTCATACAGTCTGAAAGCGTGTTTATTTCGATATAAAGACTCTTTCGACTCGAAACCTTTATAAATGACCGGTCGTGGATCCTGCTTCAGCACCTCAACGATCACTTCCTGAAGCTCCTGTTTGCCGGTTCGGCCGACCCATTTTTGCAAAATTTCCATAGCCAGCGGTGTAAATTCAACGCTTATTTCATTTTTTTCGATATCGGCCGCCCACCCCTCACGAGACTGCGGAACACTTTCGACCTGTTTCAAGTAGGGTTTTATATCGAGAATCGGTGTGCCATCAACAAGATCAGCACCGGCTAAGATTAAGGTATCCTTTTTTATTTCAATCAGTTCGACCAGTGAAAGCCCGATGGCATTCGGTCGATGCGGTGACCGCGTTGCGAAGACTCCGATTGACTGACCTTCCAGCCGCGGGGGATGCACTTTGGCGTGAAACCTCGCCGTTTTATTCAGATGAAAATAAAATTGCAACCAGATATGCGAGAAACCTTCAAGGCCCTGCAATGATATTTCTGGTTGAAATTCGGCTTTTATCGTCAGCTCTGAATAGGCTTTTTTTACTATGCCCGATTGTCTTGGCGTCCCGAATTTATCTGGGTAACAGGATTTCAAAAACCCAATCGGATTTAAAGTATACGACAAGTCACTCATACGGCAATCTTTTTGAGCCATTGATTCAAACGTTTCACATTTTCTTTTTCCATATTCAGCGGCTTAAAATAATACATCTCGTTTTCTTTTCGACTGAACTGTATCTCAACGATGACGTCTTTTGCAAAATTTATATTTACAATCTGACTCTCAATATTATCAGGAACTTTGGCAAAACTACGAACTGCCAACTCTTCACTAGATAATGTCTTAAGCTCCCCCCAAGGTGTATTACTTCCGAAGCTAAATAGAATTTTACGGTAAGATTTTAGATTCAGAACGTGACGCTCTCTCTCAAGTACCGCAACATTTTCAAACACTTTTTCTGGTTCAGTTTTTGCCGGCTTATCAGTTTTTATCTTTGGCATTGCATGATAAGAATTGACGTCAATCTTCCAGACGAGCTGATCGATGATAAAATAGAAAAGCCCTACGTTAAGAATAAATGTTGGCCAAGCTAGCGGCCCCTGCCAAGCTTTGTTATTCAGATTCAGAATCTGAATAATTAAATGGGCACCGATCAGGGTGAGTACATATCTCCACGCCCGCATTGAGCCGCCGAGCATTTTGATTCCGATTGCAACGCTGCTCAGAGCAAGAATATAACTGACCGGATTGCCGCTTTTTAAATAGGCCATAATGTTGACCTGAGACCAAGCTACTTTGTAATGCATTTTTTCAATCCAAAGATGCAGACCGATATTAACAAAGGGCGAGAGCAGCAGACCTACTCCGAATGATTTGATTACTTTTTCTCGTTCAAGAAAGCGAACGACTTTCATATCAGACTGCTTTTTTATCTTCGTTTTCGTCCTTAAAACTCATCTGAACGATAACGTCTTCAGTTTCAGCCTCGGCCACTTGAGGAGCCATGGGCTGCAGAATAGGTTCTGGAGCAGGCTTCACTCTTGGCACAGACTCAGGTTTTTGGATTTCAGCTACGTTTTGCACAGAAGCTTCCGGTTCATTTTGTGTTTTTTGATTGCGTCTCGACTCGATTGCATGAGTTGCGGCAATAACAAGGCAAATCGCCAGTGGATCGAAAACGCTGACAAAGATCAGAATTAAATACTTAACAACATTGTCGATATTCATATTGAACGAACGCGAAATATACATCAATGGCCCGACTTTTTTCTGAACCTCGAGGATTGTTAAATTTGCTGAAGTAAGTACTTTCTCACCTTCAGCGAATTTCTTATTAAGATCTTTTATCAGAGGTTCAATTTCAGCTCGTGCCGTTATTCTTTTGCTGATTCGGGTTGCCGGAATTTCATCTATTGACTTGTTCAATCGAGCAATTTCTTCGGTAATTAATTTTTGTTGGGACTTGATGGACGCGAGTTTGATGTTTTCAGCCTCTAAAACTGTCGATGCCGATTCATAAGCTTGAGATAGAAATCCGAAAATACCTAAACTCGTAATAATACTCAAAACAATAACCGCAAAAGTCAGGTAGGCGCGATAAAGTTTATTAAGATCCTTCCATGTCTGATGGAGGTAAGCAGCTAGAGTGAATTTTGCAAATTCAAGAGATCCGGCCATAAGAAAGACCGCAATCACTGCTCCCGAAAATAGAGCTCCGAGCCCGATAATTGAAAAGTAAGCACCGAGCGACGCCACACTTGCCGCCGAAATGATAAGCCCGATTGTTATCCAAAGTGAAATCATATAGTGTTTTATCGTCGTATTTTGAGAAAAGCTGAATGCGACTATGATCGAGCAAAGGTCCTGAGTTTTCTTGTTACGACTTTTGTCTAAGGATCGAGATCTAAACAAGATTGAAAATCTGATCGTGTACTGCAGCATTAAATATGATCTAATTTCAGGATGATTCAGTTTCTGATTATTGCAATTTGTCTGTTACTCAACGCCATTTTATCCTGCATTGAAATGGCTTTCATTACGGTTTCAAAAGCTCATATTAAAAAGCTTTCTGAAATGGGCCACAGTGCCGCTAAACGAGTTCTCGTACTTAAATCAAACCCTGAAAGAACCCTTTCAGTTTTACAGATCGGCATTACGCTTGTCGGAGCAATTTCAGCCGGCGTCAGCGGTATTACTGCTGACCAGCACTTAAGTCCGTATTTCATTAATACAATGAAATTAACACGAGAGACTTCGAATCTCATTTCGATCGCTGTGATAGCCATTCCGTTAACTTACTTCAGCGTGGTTATTGGCGAATTGGCCCCAAAATCAATCGCCCTTCGTTTTCCGCTGAAAATTGCCCTGACCGGTGGCTACATTCTAATTTTTCTTGAAAGAATTTTCCGACCGTTTGTTTTTCTCTTAGAGGCTTCTACCAAACTGCTGACCAAATATATATTTGCAAATTTCAAACCCGAAAGCGCTATCAGCTCAACTGGCGACGTCGATTTGGCTAATTTAACTGAAGCTCATAAACAATATATTTTTAATCTTATCAATGTAGACAAGAGAGTCGTCAAAGACGTAATGCTTCCGTGGGAACAAGTAACAAAAATCTATATAAATCAGCACCAACACGAAGTGCTCGAAAAAATTAAAGCTACCCGCCACACACGTATGCCCGTTATCGACGAAAATGATGAAGTCGTCGGCCTACTGCATGCGAAAGAATTTGTTTCTGAATCAGAAATTTCAAAACTCGACTGGAAGCAGCTTATCAGGTCGATTCCAGTTTTGAATTCGAAGGAACCCATTCTCAGTGCGCTCAAAAAACTTCAAAATAAAAAAAGTCATTTGGCACTGATTAAAGAAGAAAATTCTGTTATCGGCATTGTTACAATGGAAGATATTTTTGAAGAGGTCGTCGGCGAAATATCCGACGAAGATGATGACCCAAACTCGCTTCTGGCAGTCAATTCAAGAATACGTACGATGAATCTAAAGAAATCCTGAATACAATACATTGAAATCGTTTTAAACCCATTACAGCCGGGGAAACACAGCCTTAATTCTTGACTAAAACAGCTCAGACTCTTAAAACATTTCAAGAATCATTAATGTCGGGAGTTTTATGTTAAAATCATTTCTTTCTTTGCTTACAGCTGTTCTTTTTACAGGCCCGGTTTTTGCCGGAATTAAAGTCGGTTTAGTTCTCGATAAGGGCGGCAAAGATGATAAATCTTTCAATTCATCCGCTTTTGAAGGCGCGACCAAGGCTCAGAAAGAATTGGGTATCGAACTCAAATACGTAGAAGCAACTGATAATAACTCGTTAGAGGTATTGCACCGTAATTTTGCTCAGAAGAATTACGACTTGGTTATAGGAATCGGATTTGCCCAGGCCGACGCTATAAAAAAAGTAGCGGCTGCATTTCCGAAGACTCAATTTGCAATAGTTGATGGAGAAGTTAAAGCAAATAACGTCAGATCATTATTATTTGAAGAGCACGAAGGTTCATTTTTGGTTGGTGCCGCCGCCGCGATGAAGTCAAAGTCTGGAACAGTTGGTTTCATTGGTGGTATGGATATTCCATTGATACGTCGTTTTCAAAAAGGTTACGAAGCAGGAGTTAAGTATATTAATCCAAAAGCTAGCGTTCTGAATAATTATATCGGTGTAACCGGCGAAGCCTGGAATAACCCAGCAAAGGCCAAAGAAATGGCCCTTTCACAAATCGGACAGAAAGTAGACGTCATCTTTCACGCCGCCGGAGCTTCGGGTTCGGGCCTTTTCGATGCTGCCGCAGAAAAGAATATTTACGCTATCGGTGTCGACTCAAACCAGAACTGGATGAAGCCCGGAGTGGTTCTGACCAGTATGTTAAAGCGCATCGATGTGGCGGTTTTTGAAACGATCAAAGATACTCAGGATAAAAAATTCAAAGCCGGTGTCTTTCGATTCGGACTGAAGGATTCCGGAGTTGATTTTTCAATTGATCAAAATAATGAAAAGCTCTGGTCACCTGCGGAAAGAGCAAAATTGGCCGAAATTAAAAAGCAGATCATCGGCAAAAAAATTATGGTCCCTGACTACTATATCACAAAATAAATGCCCTATATCGAATTCAGAAACATTACTAAAGTTTTCGGCGACTTCGTCTCTTGTCGTAATGTTTCGATCAGTATTGAAAAATCCAGTGTTCATTCAATCATCGGCGAAAACGGAGCCGGTAAATCGACCCTTGTAAAACTTCTCGGCGGAATTGAATCTGTGACTTCGGGGCAACTTTTTATTGATGGCGTATCCTATTCACCCGCTTCGGCTCAGGATGCCTTCGATAAAAAAATCGCATTTATACATCAGCACTTTGTACTGGCCGAGAATTTAACAGCACTTGATAATTTAGTTTTGAGTGCCTGTTCAAATCAGAACCCACTAAAGACAAAAGATTCAAACCAAATTTTGCAAAAAGCCAATTTGCTTTTGAAGCGATTCTCGTGGAAGATCGAACTTAATTCACGGGTGCAGCAGCTCAGTGTGGGCGAGCAGCAACGACTTGAAATTCTCAAAGCCCTTATGCAAGAACCAGATATCATTATTTTTGATGAACCTACCGCCGTATTGACGCCGCAAGAGTCTGAAGAACTTCTGAAATTTATTCTGCAACTCAAAGCTGAAGGTAAAACGATCATTTTGATCTCGCACAAGTTAAATGAAATTAAATATGTTTCTGACCGCGTCAGTATTCTTAAGCAAGGTGAGCACGTTTCGACTTTTGATTGCAATGCACTTACAATTGAACAAATGGCCGAGCTCATGATCGGCCGCAAAATCGTGCGCAACAATTCAATTCAACGCGACGAGAATTTAAAGAAGCTCTTTCGGATTCCTGCTAGTGATATAGATCTCTATAAAAATGAAATTTTCGGCGTCGCTGGTATTGAGGGTAATGGTCAGGGTCAGTTCATTGAATCGATTCTTAATACATGCAGACGCAATAAACTCAGTTATGGCGACATTACCGAAGATCGCCTAAAACTCAGTTTATTCGAGGAATTCAATCTTTTCGAACACATGCTTTTGAAACATAAAGCCCGCTTCGCAAATTACGGATTTCTGAATAGAACCACTTTGATGAACGCAACATCTGAGTTGGTCGCACAGTGGGATGTTCGGCCCCCTCAAATCCATAAAGCTTTATCTGAATTTTCAGGGGGCAATCAGCAAAAATTCATGGTGGGTCGCGAGATGTGGTTTGAACCGGAAGTTCTGCTGGCTGCGCATCCAACCCGAGGAGTGGACCTCGGTGCACAAGAAAAAATTCACAATTCTGTACTTAATTTTTCTAAAAGAGACAAAACTGTCATTCTTGTTTCTTCTGATCTCGATGAGGTTCTTTTTCTTTCTGATCGGTATATTATTCTGAACAAAGGCAGGATTTACGGACCGTTCATAAAAAATCAACTGAATGAAAAAGAAATCGGAATTTATATGGTCGGGCAAGTATGAGAAAAAATCTGGCCCCATGGCTTGGCCTTGGCTTCGGAATTACACTTGCCTGCTCGTTGGCTGGAATTTTCAATGAGAACCCATGGCATGTCTTTAAAATTCTAGCCACCAGTTTTTTTAATTCAAAGTTCGATCTTGGGTTAACTTTATTTTATACCACCTGTTTAATTTTTTCAGGACTAGCGTTTGCAATACCGATGAAGGCTGGGCTTTTTCATATCGGAAGCGAAGGTCAGATTCTGGTTTCGGCGCTTACCGCCTCTTATCTCGGGTCTATCTTTACACCGACTGGTTCGCTTTCAATTTTCTTTTATTTTTTAGGTGTGGTATTTGTAACTATGCTCTCAGGTTTTTGTGCAGCAATCATTCTTGCATTTTTTAAACTGGCCAAACAGGCACATGAAGTTGTTGTGGCCATTATGCTTAATTTTATTTTTGCGGCCCTTACAACTTGGATTACCGTTAATCATTTGCAGAATCCCGCCTCTCAGAACCCTGAAACCGGACTCATTTCAGCGCCTCTTCAGTTTTTACAAAATGACTTTCTGAAAATTTATTTTGAAAATTCAGCGGTCAGTTCATTTTTGTTTGTGGCTCTGCTTTCATGTTTTGTTTTGCATTTAATCGAAAGTAAAACCCTGATCGGGTATCAGATACGGGCTTTCGGTTTAAATCCAAATGCTGCCAGCCGGCTCGGAATGAAACCTTCAAGATTATTAGTAATCAGCCTGGGTTTGGCCGGAATATTTTCTGCTTTTGTTGGTCTCACAGAAGTTTTGGGTAATACTTTTCAATATAAAATTGGTTTTTCTCCGCAATATGGTTTTCTGGGAATTGCCGTTGCTTTGCTGGCAAGACAGAATTTTATCGGGATTATCGGCTCTGCATTTTTAATGGCTTGTCTCCATAAGGGGGCCTCAGATCTTGATCTGGAAACGACCTATCTGACCCGCGATTTTTCGCGGGTTTTACAAGCTATAATCATTTTTTCAATAGCTGCCTCGTATTTTATTTTCAGTAAACCCAATAGATTTTTTGAGAAATCAAAAACAATGGATAGGAAAGAAGCGTAATGGATTCGATTTACGTATTTTTCCTGTTTTCAACGCTGAGACTCAGCCTTCCGCTTTTTTTCGCGGTTATTGGGGGGTACTTTTCCGAAAAATCCGGTGTTGCGCAAATCGCGCTTGAGTCCTATCTCTTGATCGGAGCCTTCACTGCCGCATCGGCCACCTATTTTACTAAATCAATTTTTATCGGATATGTTTCTGCGGCTTTGGTTACGGCCCTATTCTCGCAGATTTTTTGTTTACTCATTTTAAAATATAAAGGTAACTCAATAGTTATCGGCACTGGAATGAATTTATTGGCCATGGGAATTATTCCAATCACAAGTAAAACATTGTTTAATTCTACGGGTTCGACTCCGGCTCTTGAACTGCCATTATACAATGTTTACGTGCCCTACGTTTTAATCTTCGCTGTCGTGATTTTTTCTTACTGGCTTTCCGAAAGAACTCTCTGGGGATTGCAGATGAAGTTTGCCGGAGAAAAAAAATTGGCACTGCAATCGGTAGGTATTAGTTCGATTTCCCGACAATGGCAGGCATTGACGCTCTCCGCTTTTATTACTGGGCTTGGCGGCGCAGTTCTTTCTACGGCTCTGGCTTCAAGTTATTCTCCGCTTATGAGTGCAGGAAGAGGCTTTATTGCTCTGGCTGCCCTGATATTTGCCGGATGGAGATTGCCACGAGCCCTGGTCATTTGCCTGTTTTTTGGAATTTGTGAGGCATTGCAAATTCAATTGCAATCGAATCAGTTGATTTCGACGTATATTGCGGCAGAATTCATACAGATGATTCCGTATTTGGCCACTTTGATTGCGCTTCTAGTGATGAAGTCAAAATACAGAGCTCCAGCTGAATTACGTTAACTTAAACTGAAGGAGAATTTTATGAAAATTCAAATACCAACTTTTAGCCTATTTTTAATCGTCTTAGTTACACAGTTTTCTGCGCAGACTTGGGCTTGGGGCGGGCGCGGACATGCAGCCATATGTGAAGCGGCTGTTTTTTTGGTTAAGTCACCTGTATTGAAAGACTACTTGATAAGTAAACCCCATGTAATGGGCCATCTCTGCAACACTCCGGATATTTACTGGAAATCGCTTTCATCTGAGGTCCGAAAGTCCGGAGATCCCGCTCACTACATAAACGCTGAAAAAATCGGACTGAAACTTTCTGAAATGCCGACAGATTATCAAAAAATAATCGATACCTATACCGGAAAACCAAATAGTCAGAATGAATCTCAGATTATGTTTTCGATTCCTGATGAGCTGGGTTCGAGTTGGTGGCGAGCGGATCAGTTTTACCGCCGCGCCATTGAGGCAGGAAAAGATCTAAAAACACTTCCACCTCCGAAAG
>JAYVIY010000280.1:0-44099 GCA_043769795.1 Pseudobdellovibrio sp.
CACAGTTGTTGTTGTTTTCGACTTTTCAGTCTTCCTTAATAAAATTGTTAATAATTCGACGAGGTTCGTCAACACTTTTTTTTCTTGCACCAATTTTGCGGTCATTATTTTTGAAATTGGAGGCAACAATGTTGATTCAACTTATGGTTTCGATGTTCGGAATTGCGTTTGTACATCGAAACCTGTCTCTTCTTGAGAAAGCAGATCTAATTTCAACTTCGAAATTAATTTCAGCATTCTATGTTCTGCAGTTACCGTTCTACTTTTATCTCTATTTCAAAGAACTTTTACCATTCGTCATTACTTACATCGGCATATTTCTTATAACATTTATACTTTTCGATAAAATAAATGACTATTTCGCGCAAAAGACCTTCGAGAAGTTGCATTTACAGTTAATTGAAAGACTAATTCTGCTTCTGAAGTCAGGAAAATCACCGCAAACGAGTGTAAAAAACGTTTTTGAAAATCTTTCGAGTTGGGAAAAAGTCACATTTGCTGGATTTAATGAAATTTTTAAAATCGGAACAGGGGAAGTTTCTGAAATTTTCACATCTTCTGCGAATTTGCAGGAGTATTTCACTGAACTTGCCGGGATTTTGCGTTCTTCAAGCTGTGTTGCAGACCAGTTGATCGAATTTCGACGATGGCTCAGGCTTTATAATGGTTTGAAACGCAAATCAGCGCAGGCAACTCAAGCGACCAAAGCACAGGCCATCGTATCAATACTGATTTATGTAGTACTATTTTTTTTGAGCCACAACTATCTTAACCTCAAACTGCTAACTCTTCCGGTTTTCATTTCACTCGCGCTTTTTGTCACCGGACAGATATTTATCTTTCGGCTCGGGAGAGGTATCCGATGGAAAACGTAACTCCAGCTCTTGTTTTATTGTGGGATGTAAGGCGTTCTCTAGAGAAAGGACAATCGGTGGGCGCTGGGGTCAAAGTTTATCTAAGGCGACCGCGAAAGAATGAATTTCAGCGCCAGATCGACATCTGGTGGACAGCCCAAAGCAATTCACAGATGAATTACAGCAAATCCGACATAAGCCATTACAGACAGTTTTTGCTCGAAATTCTCGAAGCGGGTCTGAAAGGGCATGCGATTCTGCAAAATCTGCAAAGTCTGGAAGACGAAATTATTTTAAGTTGTGAATCCGAAATTCAAAACTATGTTGCTTTGTTACCGCTGCTTTCGTTGGTGCCACTCTTGTTACTGGTATTTCCGGCCATGATGATTCTGCTGGTTTCACCGTTGCTGGAGATGCTAGTGATTTGACGCAATTACAGGGATAAAGCATAATGTAGGTCAAATGAAAATCAAAATACGCCAATATGTAACAGATTCCGGTTTAACCGGCACAATTCAGAACTAAAAATGTACTTCATCGGCGAAGAAGAAGTTGAAGCCCTCCGAATACTTTTCGAAAAAAAGAAGCTCTATCGCTATCGTCCTGGCGAAAAGAGCGAGTGTGATTTTTTCGAAAGCGAATTTTCAAACTATGTTATCAGTCCTTATTCACTTCTATTGTCGAGTGGTACCAATGCGCTTACTGTTTCGCTTTTGGCTGGTGGTCTTAAGCCCGGCGATGAGGTTTTAATACCTGCTTATACTTTTGTTGCTACTGCTGCGGCAGTGATTCATGCAGGTGGAAAGCCTGTGATCGTGAATATCGATATGAATCTCAGTATGGATTTTGACGACGCAGCAAAAAAATTGAGCGACCGAACAAAAGCACTGATTCTGGTTCATATGGATGGACTAGCGGCGAATGTATTAGGGGCACAGAATTTTTGTGTTCATAATGACCTGCTTTTTATTGAAGACGTTGCACAGGCTATTGGCGGCCAAGCTGAAAATAAAAAATTAGGGACTTTTGGCAGATTTGGTTGTTTTTCACTGAACGAAAACAAGAACATTTCCTGCGGCGAAGGTGGCATTCTCATTGCAAAAGATCGTGCGGATTATGAAAAGGCGTTTTGCTTGCACGATGGACCCGCTCAATTTAATCCGTCAAAAAAGGATTTCTTTACCCAAATAACTCCATTTATAGGGCTTTCAATGCGGGTTTCAGAAATTCAGGGCGCGATTATGCGCGTGCAACTCAAGCGTTTAGAATTCATTCTTGCAGAATTGAAAAAACGCAAGGCTTTACTGACGGCAGCCATCGCCGGATTTAGCTCGGTAGAAGTCGTTGCTGGCTATTCAGGGGAGGAATGCAATTCGTCATTACATTTGCAATTTGTTGATCTCGAAGTGGCCGTAGGCGCAGTAAAGAAGTTACGTGAAATAGGTCTGCCGATTGCGCCAGTCACAGCTCGGCCAGCGCATGTGAGTTGGAAATGGAGCCACCTCCTTGGCGGCAACTACCCGGTAGCTGATTATCTGCAGTCTGTTGAAATTCTGACGAGAACCTATAAAAGCGATATTAATATTCACCTTACAATGAGTGAAACCGAAGAATTGGCAGCAAAAATTAAGAACGTTTTGAATTTATTCAGCTAAAATTAATTCGATTAACTCTGGGAATAGACGTAAAGTTTTTTCATTTCGAAGAATATCGAGTTTAATTGTAAATTTTTTGAATCTTTTTCTTTCGTTTTCATCGGAAGGCAAGCTGTGCATATGAGTCAGTATACTTTTTAACTCGCTTTCAATTTTTGAAAAAAGCGGGTGGGCTGTTGATTTATAAATTCTGTCTAAAAAGTCTAAGTAATGTTTTTCCAGATTTTGACGCTCTTTTGAGTTCAAAATCTGAATACTTAAGTAATTCGGCTGAAATAAGACATTAGGACGGAAGAAATCAGGGTTTTTCAACATTCCAATTTCTATGAAAGTTTCTATTGCTGCAGTGATGTGAAAACAATTTAAAACACTAATCGTTGGAGCCAAAATGAATTTAACGTGTGGTGCGCTTTCCTGAATTATCCGAAAATTTCTTACAGTATTTAACCAGTTCATGCCTTTGCGAATGAGTTCTCCTTGCTCTGCTACTCCGTCCAGGCTGGCGCCTAAAGTAATATTTGGAAAATGTTTCCAGATTTCGACAATCTTCCAGTGTTTATATTCGAGAGATGAGAGATTAGTGTTATATTCGAGTTCAATATCGGATTTGTTCTGTCTGATAAGTAATTCGAGTAACTGATAGTGTTCTTCGTGTAAGAGAGGCTCCCCTCCGGCCATATAGATTTTTTTAAGCGATGCAATTTGTTGATTGAGCAAAGCCCATAGATGTTCGGGATTTTCTACTGGACGCACCACATGGCTTGGAACATTTTTGTTGGAAAAGCTGTGTGTGTCTTGATACCAGGTAGTGCTATTTTCATGATTACAGGAACGACATTTAAAGTTGCAAATATTTGAAAATCTAATATCTAAAAAACTGAGATTGCTGCTATCTACGCGGCCGTCTTCTTGAGTGGCATTAACTTTATAGATGTGATCTGCAAAATCACTGTTGGATTGTTGTCTGAGACTAATACCCCCTCGAGATTCAATTTTGTAACAGTCGTTGCAGCTTTTGCTGGGCAAATCTTTTTTTAGTTGGCTGCGAAAATTTCGAATGGCTTCATCGTTCCAAATAGTTTCAAAATCATTTTTTTTTAATGAACCAAAAGAAAAAAAATCCTCTATTCGGCAGCAAGGATAGACATTGCCATCCTGGTTTATCCGGGCATGGACCCATGGTAGAATGCAGAAATGTTTGCTGCTCAGCAGTTTTTTGTCAGGCATGATCTATTAAGCTAGATTCCGGATGGCCTAGTTGTTGATTGCCCCTTTTTTTTGACCCAATAATCAATAATCTCCTTGTATGGGCCGTATTTGTGTCTTTCCTCTGAAAAATGATCATCGTAGGGGCCTTTCGGAAAATCAAATGGCTTCTCACTTAAATTTTTAAAAGGCGGCTTTTTACCGTTCCAGGCCGGTTTGCTGTTAGACATGATAAAGGCCGCCACATCCCAAGACTGTTCTTTATCAAGTTTTATTTCACTTAAATAGGGCATCGAACTACCGATAAAGCGAGCCAAAACACTCAGGCGGCTCATGCTCGAGCCGATGATGAAACTTTCTTTGCCCCAAAGTGGAGGGTACATAAATGACTTTCCATTTTCGCTAAACTTGCCCTCTCCATTTTCGCCGTGGCACTGAAGGCAATGTTTTTCGTAAACAATTTTTCCCTGTTTTGGATCGGCCGCGCGATCCAGAAATTCTATTTTTGCAATTCGGTTGTCAGGATCTGAGCTCGGCCGGACGCGGTTGGCGCCTATCCATTTCATGTACATTTGAATGGCCATCATTTCCTTGCTGTTTTCAGGAAGAGGCTTGCCTTGCATGGGGTGCGTAAAACAGGCATTTATTCTTTGCGCGAGAGTTTGGATTTTTCCCTCACGAGCGCGATACTGAGGGTAGAGGGCATGAGTGTCCAAAAAAGAATTACCGTATTCGACAGTTCCAACACCTATATGGCAATTGCGGCAGGACATATGGCTTTTTACGTTAATTTTAAGAGGGCTATTCGGGCCTAATAATTCGGAAGTTTTTGAAAGTAGCAAATAACCGTATTTGATGTACTCGCCTTCTTGTCCACCAGGAAGTTCGTTGAAGACAATTTCATTTTTAATGAATTGATATCGAGAATCTGTTAGCTTTTTTACATTTTCTGTCGGCAATTGAGCCAAGCTAAGACTCGAAATGAAAAACGAGATGATCACGCTGTAAATATTAATATTGATACTTGAACTCATTTTGACTCCTCAAATGTAACTCGGTAGGCAGATATTAAGTCTTTAGTATCTAATTGCCGGACGACTCGGCCATCTTTTGTCACCTCGGAAAAAATAGTATCGAGGTGAGGTTTTTTTAGGGCTTCGGCGGGTCTACCCCAGCCGATCAGGGTGTTTCCGTTCGATAGGCGCTGCACAGATCCTTCAGCTTTTCGAATTGCCTTCGGACCGGTGAGTCGGTACTCCCAGACTTGCCGTAAAGATCTATTTTTGAAATCAATACTGTACTCAACAGCTCTCGACGGGCGATTGAGATCTCCATTGTCAAACATCAGCAGGTGGCCGTTATCGACAATTTTCACAGAATGTTGCATTTGAAATCCTCCAAATGAATCATTTTTGAAAGTCCAAACATCCTTACTGATTTTCCACAAAATTTTACCTGAGGGATACTCGATTTTGATGACGGCATTCAAATTACTGAGGCTCGCAATAATATTTTTGTCAGAATCAATAAATATGGAATTGAGATGAAACGGGTTTACTTCCGGTAGTTTCAGATCTGGAAAGGATTTTCCGAACTGTTTTCTTGCATCCCAGGTGAAAATGATGTTTCCGTTTTTATCCCATTTCTGTATTTCATTATTGAATATAGACCCGGTCACGCCGCGATTTTCAAAAAGGTAAAAAATGCTGCCGTCCGGACTGGCTGCAATATCGTGCCCATCGAGATCTTTTGCCTTTTCTGGAATTGTTCCTGTCAGGACGGAATCAAAGGACTTTGTAAGCAGATAGACGGTGCCCTGGTTTGTCAGAGGGCCTACCGAAGTTCCGATGAAAAATGAATAAAAATTATCATCTAAAACACCGAAATTATAAGTGGCAGCTTGATTGTTGGGTGAGATGGCCTTTCTTTGATATAAGACATCTCCTGAATCGCTAAGAGCGATCAAATAGCTTTTGTTAGTTGTTGAAACAGGTGTGTCCTGAAAGCTCAGGAGCGAAAAAATTAATCTTCCATTTTTTAGGGAGCTGCCATCGTTAAAATAGCTCAGGACTAGATCGTCGCTTATTTCAATTTTACGATATTTGGTCTTTTTAACGAGTGTAAATACCGCAAAAAATAAAATGGCCGTCAACAAAACCCAGACTGTTTTAAATTTTGAGATAAATTTATAGTTCATTGAGCCCTGTCTCCGAAGCGTCTTACCCAGCTTACTTGTTAACGGATTAAATTCAATCAAAAGCTTGAGCCGGTCAAACTGAGGAGATCCTAGCCAAAAAGAGACTGGCTAAGGGCAAATTTCCGATTTGAGTCTGCGGTATTCAAAAAAAGATTGTTAAAGACCAAAGCTGAAGTTATTTTCAATAAAGTAAAGGCGGAGGAACTAAATGGCAGCGAGTATTATTACAGCCAATTCTGATCTACAAATGCTAGTTCACGAGTTATCAAAGGCTAACCCTGATTCAAAAATAGTTAAAAACAAATCCGAAATTCTGGGCATACCTTACAGTCAGGATGTCATTATTTTGATGTCTGAGGTGCTCGTTTATTTATCCCAAAATAAGTCTAAGTCAAAAATCCGGCTGAAAGAAAAAATTTTATGAACTCCGAAATATATGAAAATATTCTGCAAACTATCGGGAACACGCCACTCGTAAAACTGAACAAAGTTATTGGTAATTCAAAACATCAGTTTTTGGCAAAAATTGAGTATTTTAACCCAGCCGGTTCAATAAAAGACCGCATCGGGCTTGCCATGATCGAAGCGGCCGAAAAGCGGGGTGAATTACTTCCCGGCGGAACAATTGTTGAAGCAACGGCTGGCAATACCGGACTGGCTTTGGCTATGGCGGCAGCGGTTAAGGGATACAAGTGCATTTGCGTACTTCCTGAAAAAATGTCGGGAGAAAAAAGAGCAATGCTCAGAGCCTACGGCGCACGCGTAGTTATGACTCCGGTTGGAGTTGCGCCGGATGATCCGCGCAGTCACTATTCAGTGGCAAAAAAAATTGCCGACAGTCTGGATAATTGTTTTTATGCAAATCAGTTTCATAACCCGGACAATTTTAACTTACATTACAATGTAACTGGACCAGAAATCTGGCGGCAGACAGCAGGTAATATTGATATGTTTGTTGCCGGCGTCGGTACCGGCGGCACGCTCTCAGGAGTTGCAAAGTTTCTTAAGGAAAAAAAACCTGATGTTAAAATTATTTGTGCCGACCCGATTGGCAGTATTTTGGCAGATTTATATTATCACGGCAAAATTATTGAACCCGCAGGTTCGTGGAAAGTCGAAGGCGTCGGTGAGGATATGTTGCCGGAAAACTGTCACCTGAAATTATTTGATGATTTCGTGAAAGTGAATGACCAGGACTCTTTTGACATGACCAGACGCCTGGTCAATGAGGAAGGTCTTTGTGTTGGTCCGTCCGGCGCACTTATCTTAATTGCGGCAATGAGATACGCAGAGAAGTTGCAAAAGCCTTCCACAATTGTTGTATTGATGCCAGATTCTGGGAAAGCCTATTTATCTAAAGCCTTTAATGACAAGTGGCTGGTCGAAAATGGACTGCTCTCGCCAGAAAAATTAAAGACGGCTTTCAATATTGAAATTTCTGCGTCTGAAGAATTGAAAAGATTAAATATTTAAGGGGATTATATGGCATCCGATTCTGTTACAGATAAAATGAAGTTTTCAACCAGAGCCATTCATGCAGGCCAAATGCCTGACCCGACCACGGGTGCGATTATGACTCCGGTTTACCTCAGTTCGACTTATGTACAAGAGTCGCCCGGCGTTCACAAAGGTTGGGAGTATTCCAGAACCCATAACCCAACCCGCAGGGCCTATGAGAATTGTATTGCCGATCTTGAAAGCGGAAAATTCGGATTTGCTTTTGCTTCGGGTTGTGCCGCAACAACAACAGTTATGCAATTGCTCAAACAGGGAGATCATGTTGTTGCCTTTGATGACATGTACGGCGGTACATTCAGACTTTTCGATAAAGTTTTACGTCATAACGGGCTTGATTTTACTTTTACCGATTTAACAGATGTGGATAATTTTACGAAAGCCATCAAACCAAATACCAAAATGGTCTGGTTGGAAACGCCGACTAATCCCACCCTTAAATTAACCGATATTGCAGCGATTGTTAAAATTGCAAAGCAAAAAGACATTTTGGTCGTTGTCGACAACACATTCATGTCTCCGTACTTTCAGCGCCCGCTTGAATTAGGAGCAGACATTGTAGTTCATTCAGCTACTAAGTACATAGGCGGTCATAGCGATATCGTCGGAGGCGTGGCTGTAACCAGCAGTCCACAACTTGCAGAGAAAATCGGTTTTTTAAGTAATTCTATGGGTGGTATTCAGGGCGCATTCGATTCATTTTTGGCTTTGCGAAGCCTAAAAACCTTATCTATCAGAATGAAGGCACATGCTGAAAACGCCATGAAAATAGCTTTATTTCTTGAGACGCACCCCCTTGTGGATAAAGTCATCTATCCGGGATTAAAATCGCATCCCCAGCATGAGTTGGCAAAAAAGCAAATGTCGGGCTTCGGCGGGATGATTACCTTTTTTATCAAAGGCGGTATGGATGCTTCTCGGAAATTTTTAGAGTCGGTAAAAGTTTTTGCCTTAGCAGAATCTCTAGGTGGAGTAGAATCGCTCATCGAACATCCGGCTATTATGACGCACGCCTCAGTTCCGGCTGAACAAAGAAAGAAGATAGGAATTGATGATTCTTTAATCAGATTGTCCGTTGGAATTGAAGATTTTGAAGATTTACTTGCCGACCTAAAGCATGCTTTCACTCAACTGGGCAAATAGAATAGATATATTGACTAAACCTACGGTACTCGATAATTTTCTAATTCGCAGTTTTCCTGGCTTGGTAGCTCAGTTGGTAGAGCAGAGGATTGAAAATCCTTGTGTCGGCGGTTCAATTCCGTCCCGAGCCACCATTTTTATTCAAAAACCATTAAGCAGTACTTATGAATTTATTTTTTAATAAAGATCTTTATAAGCACTATTTAGTCTATCTGCTACCTGTTGCAAGTTCATTTTTGTTTTTCTGGAAACTAGGTGATTCCTCATTTTGGTTTGATGAATTTGCTACTTTGAACACAATTTCAACTCCAAATTTAATGGTCTTATTATCAAATTATTTTGCTAATCACCTGCACCCTCCGCTCTATTTTTTCATATTAAAAACCTATTTAGTAATGCTAGGTGTTTTAATCGAAATTGATCAAAGGATGTTTGCAGTCATTTATTGTAATTTAAAATTTATTGAAAACACGGGCTGGTTTTCAAATTTTTTACATCTATCTAATTACTACGAACACTATAACTCCAGTTTATCATCAATTTACACGAATATTATGACTGAAGCTAAGATCAGATTTCCATCTGCTGTTTTTTTAACGGCAGCAAATGTAGTGGCATTTGATTTTTTTAAAAAAAATAAATTGATTTTGATCGGCACAATTTACTGTCTGTTAATAGGAACAAATACCAAATTAATATATTATGCACAAGAGGCAAGACCATATGCTCTTTTTGTTCTCGTATTCATTTTGGTTTTGCGAGAATTTTATCAAACCTTCGGAAAAGACCTTGTTTTTTCGAACTTCAGACGGCTTATTCTTTTTAATATCCTGTTGTGTTTAACACATTACTACGGGGTATTTGTCTTCCTTTGCCAATTTCTATTTTTAGCCTTTAAAAATAGAAAAAATAAAAAATTTAAAATTTCAACTTTTCTGTTGGTGACGTCACTGATATTTATTTTTATTAAAATCTATGAGGATTTTAAAATATCGAAATTGAGTTTTTTAACTCAATTTCAGTTTTCTAACATAAAACTAATGAATTTGAATGCCTTGGGGTATTTTGTAGATTGGCGAATTTATTTAGTAGGTGCAGCGGTGCTAGCAATAAAAAAATATTTTAAAAAAACATCAGATTCGGACCTCATTTTTTATAGAGGTTTTTTGTTTTTAAGTTGCTTACTGGGTGTCATTTATTTTTTTAATTCAATAAAGCCGATTTTTGATAACCGTTATGTAATTTTTTTAATTCCGCTTCAAATTTTAATTGTCACATGCATATGCTATTCAACAATCGAAGTTCTCTTCTTATTGGCTGATAAAAAAGGTCTTAAATCTGCTGCTGTTTCTGCAGGTTTTTTAATATTTTCTGTGCCTCTGGTTGGTAAACAGATTATTTTTCATTTTAATGTTTTTAACTACTATCAACAGCAAAAACTCTATCCCATCAAAAGTGCATACGTTGCCATTGCCCAGGATATAGATTTTAAAAAAGATACGAATTACATATTAGAAGAGCATTTGGCCAAAACGAATTTTAATTTATATGAACAAAGATACAACTTACACTTACTAGCTGCGATTGATCCAAATTTGAGCGTTAATGAAAAAGCAAAAAAATTAAAAGAAATTACTGATAAAACCGATTACAATAATATTTTCTATATAAGAGTCAGGCAAAAAGAAATTGAACAAAAAGAAGAAGATGTAAATCTCGAACACTTTTCTAAATCAATAATATTTAAAGAACGCGACGTCGAAGCCTATAAGTTTACAAAAACCATTACTCAAAGTAAATGAATTCATAATCGCCCCGGTATCCGCTTTTCTCGAAGATCCACTCCCATTCGTCGGGGGTAAAAAAGCATTCACAAGTTAATTGCCATTGTAATAAATTCCATTTTTCAGTTTCGTTTCGATAAGACTCCACACAAATATATGAGTGTTTCTTTGAAACGTGCTGGATTTTATGTAAGGCCGAAAATAATTCCGGAAGTTGTAGATTGTGTAAACAATTGATTGAAACGACAAGGTCAAAGGAGTTCTCGCCAAATTCAATCTTATCTGCACTGCCAATAGATAAATATTCAGCCACGTGCGGATCTGCATTCAGCAACGCATAATGTGAAACGTCGACTCCACAAACGCCAAGCTGAGCATTTGCTTTTTTCAGCTCGCTCAGTAGATACCCCTTGCCGCAACCAATGTCTAAAATCCGGTCGTTAGGTTTTAAGTCATAAGTATCTATAAGTTTTTTTGCGATTTTATGCCAGCGCCCATCATTGGTGTAGCCACCATATCCAGAATTTCTATCGCCATCCCAGTAGTCATATTCAAATTTTTTTGCCAGCTCGCAGTATTTGGCTTTATCGCGACCGGCACGCTGAGAATAGTCTCGTGTGGTGCGCGTATGGTTTTCTGTTATAATATTTCTTTTCATCTGCGCCTGTTAAAGTAAAAAATTATCTAGCAACGAATAAATTTTACTAAAATCAAAATACTCAGAGCAATGTATTTTTTGAAAACATTCACTTTTCCAGCATGGGATACAATTATACAGGGGCTTTGGAGCATCAAATGAAAGATAGCAAGAGTGAGGTCCGGCGTCATGGAGTTTAAAATCAGTTGAGCCGAAGAGAGCAATTAACGGAATACTCATGGCATTGGCCAGATGCACGCCCAGAGAATCTGCTGAGATAATCAGTCTGTTCGATGCAATCCAGTCGGCGTATTCATGAGTGGAATTAAGCCCTCGCTGCCATGATATTTTATAACGGGATCTGAGATCCGACTCGAGCTTTTCCCAAAGATAAGGTGGGATTCCTTTTGAGGGCCACTTACTTCCAACATGCCAGTTAAAACCAATGTCTGACGCAATTTCTACATTGGGCTTTTTATAAAGAGGTATGGTTAAGTTCGACGTAAGACCCAGAAGTTTTTGCAACATGGCACCCCAAGTGTTAGCAGAATTCGAGGCGCAGTACTCGATCCAGTCTTTAAGAAGGTATGTTTTTTTTGTATAATCTTGGAGCATCCACTGATTCTCTTTAAAAACGAAACCGACAATATTTTCTTTGTTTTCTAATATCGAAATAAAGCGCGAATCCCGTTCAAGATTAATAATTAACGCGCCGGAATTTCGAATTAATCTTTCGAAATGATCCAGATTGAATTCAGTTGCAGAAAGGTGTTCTTGGATTGGCAAAAGTGAAATTGCACTTCGGTGAGTAAGCCAGTGAATTTTCTTTTCAGCACTTAGAACTCGCAAGAGCGCAGTGGTTCTTAATACATCTCCTAAACTGAATGAATCGCCAGTGTCGTTAACGAAAGTTTCGAATTGACCGGTTTTGATAATGATAAATTCAGAAAAACTTGTGACATCAATCATTGCAAATAGTTTTTAATTTTTTCACATTGTGATATTGCTCATCAGTCCAGTCCATATTCGGATGATGAGTAAAGAAATCCATTAGCTCCAGTATTCCATTTTCGAGATTTGAAACTAAACTAACATTGAAAAACTTTGAAAGTTTAAGCGAGTTTATTTTATAAGATCTGGGATCAAACATTGGTAAAAAACTGATTTCGACCTTTCTGCTTAATGAGTTTTTAACTTGTTCAGCGATATTTTTAACCGAGTAATTTTCTTCAGAAGCATTGAAAATTTCTCCGGAAAAATGCCTGTCTTCTGTTAAACAGGCCTGGTAAATAGATGTTATTTTGTCGATATGTATTTGTGGCCGCAGCTGTTCTCCACCATGGACAGTAATTACATTGTTAAAAAAAGCCTGTGCCGAAAGTAAGTTGCAAACAACATCCAATCTTAATCTCGGGGAAATGCCGTAGACGGTTGCAGGTCTTAAAATGACTACATCAAAATCGTCTTTTGTCTTTAATCTTAAATAGTCTTCAACCACGACCTTGCTTTTAGAGTAGACGGTTAGTGGTTCGGGTAAAAGGTCTTCCGTTACCTGCGATTCTTTGCGTACACCGTAAACACTAGAGCTGCTGGCAAAGACAAAACGCTTAATCTTACTTTTTTTGCACTGTTCGATCAGTCGAATTGAAGCGCCAATATTAATAGATTCTGAAAATGCCGTGTTCAGCTCATAACTTGGGTCATTTGATATACAGGCCAGATGTACAACCGCGTCAACATCGGCGAGCATATTTTCTAGCTCAATCGAGCGAAGATCTCCCTTGATAATCGTTAGATTTTTATGAGCTTGTAAGTGGCAACCGTACCAAAAAGTGTCTAGGGCGATGATTTTGAAACCATTGCTTAATAATTTTGTAACTAGCGGAGTGCCAACGTAGCCGCCGGCTCCAGTGATAAGTATTTTTTTAAAATTCACAGTTAAAAGCCTATTATACTAACTATTGTAAATCTACAGTTTTGTCTTATATCATTAGAGGTCATGAATACGAATACACGAGCGCCAAAAAAAATATTGTTAGGTCTGCAGGAGGGCACTTGCAATTTAAAATGCGCTAAATGCTATACTCATGGAGAAAACAGAGTGTCTACCAATACACGGCACTCTGGAATAATGAGTTCAGATAATTTAAAGAAAATTCTGGATGAAGTTGAGGTGTATCAACCGAGAATCGCTCCTCAAACGTGGGACGAACCACTTATCAATCCCCATATTCTGGAATATTTAAAAGAGATTAAGAAACGTAAGTTGGCAATAACAATGGATACAAATGGGTTGTTATTGAATGAACATAAAATGCACGCAATGGTTGAAATGAAAGTCGACTCTGTTTTTATAAGTCTGGATGCCTTTTTACCCGAAACTTATAAGAAGGTCAGGGGTGTTGATAAATTACAATCACTGACAGAAAAGGTATTACAATTTATCAAAATTAGAGGCGCAGAAATGTATCCGCGCATAGGAGTTTCATTTGTAATCGAGCCTGAAAATACAAGCGAAAGAGATTTATTTACAGGTTATTGGAAAAATGTTGCAGATGTTGTCAGAGTTAATCAGCAGTTTTTAAGTAATCGAAAATTGACTGAGAGCCCACAGTCGAAGCGCACGGCGTGCTGGTCGTTAGATGATTCATTGATGATACACTTCAATGGCGACGCGGCCTTGTGTTGTGTTGACACGCACTATGAAAATTCGATTGGAAATGTATTAAAAGAAGGGGTATTAAATGTTTGGAACGGAACATTTTTCTCGAACGCCCGAGACTCTCACGCGAAGGGAAATTTTAAAAATATTAAAATATGTCAAGACTGCGAACTTTGGTCGCATGACGAACCGGTCAATCAAAGGGTTGAAAATATTTTGATCAGTAAAACCAATTCACACACTTATTACAACCAAGTCGGCAAAATGGAAAACATTCTAAATAACAGGTTTATAGATTGGAAAAACTAGCTTATTTAGGAGGAATACCAACAGTTCAAAAAGCGCTGCCTACTCGCAGGCAGTTTGATAAAGACTCCGAGCTGGCAGTTAAAGAAGTCTTCGAATATTATAATGAAATAGATAAGGACTTTGGAGCCGGAGGCTTCTTCTATAGAAAATATACCGAACACTTTTCACAGTTTTTAGATTCAGTTAATCCCGGATTCACGGAAGCTGTTTGTAGCGGCTCTGTGTCTATTTACGTGGCCATACAGGCTTTGGCGCTACCTCCAAACAGCGAAGTTTTAGTTTCACCGATAACCGATCCGGGAATGATTAATCCGATAGTTATTTCTTCATTGCAGCCAAAACTAATCGATTTTGATCCAAATAAGCAAGATGTCAGCCTGCAAACAATTTTAGCCAGAGTAAATAAGAACACGAAGCTGATAGTTTTAAATCACATGGCCGGCAGGCCAATTGCCGATATTGAGCGAATCAGCAAATGGGCGCGGGAAAATAATATTTATCTAATCGAAGACGCATCCCAATGCCACGGGGGAAGACTGTCAGACAAGTTTGTGGGTACTTTTGGGGATATCTCATGTTTTTCGACTATGTTTTCCAAAAACCATTCCAGCGGCGGTGCCGGTGGACTTATTTATACGCAATCTAAAAAAATTCATGAGAAAATTGTATTGGAAGTCGATAGAGGAAAGCCCACATTTAGTGCTGACTATGTTGAAAAAGATCCGACTACATTCATTAAACCAGCATTAAATTTTAAATTGAATGAAATTTCCTGCGCGATAGGCTTGGTGACCTTAAAAAAGCTAGAAAATGTAAATCGAAAGAGAATATTTTTTTTAAAGATGCTTTCACAAAAAATGAAAGAATCTGGCATAACAACCGAATTAATTCATTTTACCGAAGAAAGCGCTCCATTTTTTGCCATTCTTAAATTTGATAAAAATAAATTCAATTGTTCCAAATTTGAGTTTTCAGAATCGCTTCGAATCGAAGGAGTAACTGTAAATTCGGATTATAAATATGTAGTCTACGACTGGCCCTGGGTTAAAAAGTATTTAGCGGATGATTACCAGCCAGTTGTTGCTAAAAGCTTTATTGATTCAACCTTTAACCTGCTTTTTAATGAGAATTATACTGAATACGAAGCCGATTTAATCGTAAAGTCTTTAGTTAAAGTGGAAAAACACTACGGCATTAATTAATTTTTCTTCAGAAGAGCGGATATACAAACGGTGAAATTGTTTGAATAAATGAAAGAAAAGCAAACAATACGGTAATGAGTAAAATAATTATGACGATGCTGTATGCACGAAGTATTTTTTGCCGCCTAAATTGCAGGAAAGATTTTTTTAAAAAATCAGTTACTTCGTAGATAATAGAGAACAGCGGCCTAGGCATCAAACACGCGTTCAATAAGCAAGTCTTCGACAATCAGAACATCCATAAATGTTCGCGAAAAAGCGATGAGCGCTTCGGTTGGGGTGTTCACGATCGGAAATCCGGACTCGTTAAAAGAAGTGTTTAATATCGCCGCCAGTCCTTTTTGTTTTCCGAACTCTGTGATCAGTTTATGAAACAAGGGGTTATCCTCTTTTTGAACAATTTGCGCTCTGGTGGTATTATCGACGTGCATGGCGGCCATCAGCTGACTTTGGGCAGATTTTTCAACTGGCAAAGCGCACAGCATCCACTTAGCGAGCAGGGGCTCGCGGTCAAAAGGATAAATTAGACATTGCTTGGCAGCCTCTTCAGTCAACGAGCAAGCGTAAGGTCTGAAGGGGGCTCGGAGCTTAACTTGTGTACTCAGTCGCTTCGCCAACAGAACATCAGAGGGATCTATAAGAATAGATCTTGCACCTAAAGCTCTGGGTCCATTTTCGAATCGGCCCTGAACCCAACCGACGATCTTTTTTGCGAAAATCAGCTCAGAAGTTTTTTTGATTAACTCGTCTTCATTTTTAAAACGATAAACTTTCAGATTTTCTTTTTTCATGGGTTTTATCGCAAGGCGCGAATAACGATGCCAATCGGCCGGATCAAGATGCTGTAACATAGACTCCAGTTGATCAATTCGCTGCTCTTCACCCAAATAGGCACTCAATTTTTTGGGCGCAGTAAAGTCACCCTTTTTCATTGAAAGATACAGCGCTGCGCCCATGGCGCCGCCGCCATCGCCTGGGTCAGGAGGGCAATAAATATTTTCAAAAATACCGGATTCAAGTAATTTTGTATTTGCAACACAGTTGAGTGCCACACCACCTGCGATGCATAAATTGCTACTGCCGGTGAGCTGTTTCGCTCTGGTGGCAAGATGAAGAATGGTCTCTTCTAGTACAACTTGAATACTGGCCGCAATGTCAGCATACTTTTGGTCACTTTGGCTGATGATATCAGTTTTTTCTAAGCAGCTAAATGGAAATTTGCTTTTATAAGAGCGCGCTTCACCGAAAATCTGAAAAAATTTTTCAGTCAATGGTAAATCATCAACTTTTGAAAAATCAAAATAACTTAAATCAATGGAAAAGGTACCCTCGGGGATAATTTTAATAACTTCTCTCACAAGAGATTCGTACTTCGGCTTTCCGAATGCGGCGAGAGCCATTGTTGAGCTTTCGCCGGAATTGACTTTAAAACCCAGAAAACCGGTAAAAGCGGAATAAACCAAACCTAAAGAACT
The DNA here is from genome assembly GCA_043769795.1 of Pseudobdellovibrio sp. Lineage (GTDB taxonomy): Bacteria > Bdellovibrionota > Bdellovibrionia > Bdellovibrionales > Bdellovibrionaceae > Pseudobdellovibrio. The sequence continues at coordinate 16,640 of JAYVIY010000280.1, forward strand.
TGGAAACGGAACAATCTCGAGCGTAGCAATTGCATTTTCTCTCTTACTTTTATCTCCGAAAAAAATACCGGTTGAAGCCCATTCTCCAACTGCATCCAAAGTAAGAACCGCTGCCTTTTCAAATGGTGAGGTTAAAAAAGTGTGTGCAGCGTGGCTCATGTGATGAGGGATGTAAGAAATTTTTTTTGGGTGAATATCAATTTTCTTTGCAATTTCATGTCGGATCCAAAACCCCGAAGTAATCATTTCCTTCATGGCGTGTATAAAAATCGATCTTGATTTAGGCCAATTAAGCATCGTAGAAGAGAGATTTCTGGAAAACTTACTGATCGGATCTTCGTGGTAGGCAATAAAATCAATTTCTGATTTATCAATACCAGCTTTTTCTAGACAAAAATTAATAGCAAAATTCGGAAACGAAGGATCATGTTTTTCCCTTGTGAAGCGCTCTTCAGCAGCTGAAGCGATAACTTCTCCGTTTATGATTAGAGTCGCCGAAGAATCATGATAATTACTGGCCAAACCTAGAATTTTCATACGTCGGCTTCCTGAAGCTTCATCAAAGCAATAACTTCTTTTCTGTCCATCGCCAATAAATGATTTTTTAAAGTTTTATGCACAAGAAACCCAAACACATAGTAAACAAGAGTCAAAACAAGTGTTAAAAGCGCACCGCCGATAAACCGAGTTGAGGACTGCATTTGCTTAATTTTTCTCTTCACGGTCGATTTAACAATTAGCCACTGACAGAAAAATTTCCTGTCTTTAGTCATGTTCTCGAGAATTTCCTTGGTTCCATGAATGTGATTCGATTCATCAACAGAAACTCTTAAAAATACGGCCGAAATTTTCTTTTCTAACTTAGCTTTTGCATAATAAGAAAAATCTCGGTTGACGCCCTCTTCTCCAACATGAGCGTAAGAAAAAAAATCCCAGACTTGCTCAGGTGTACTTTTTTTATCGATCAGTATTTCGCGTGCAGAGATAACTCTGGGTAAATAAGAAGTAGCATAGTATTGGCTGATATCTTCGAAAATCTCCGCATGAAAAAACTCTTCAAGGACGTGTTGAAAAATAAAGGCCCGGTCTTTTGCGTCGCGAGTCAGCTCTAATGACCACAACAACTGACAGCCACTATCTTTTTCAATGGCTGAAAATTCCTGGAGAGCCAAAACTTTTCTTTTTGAAAAAAACTTCCACAGGAGAGGTGTAATAAATATAATAACGAATTTTCTTAGCACGCTAAAGTATTGCGCACCACAAGATTTAAAGTCAATATTAATAAGCCTGATTAGACCAGATTTAGAGCGAGTCTTGAGAGCTTTGCGAAGAAAAAGTTAACTTCAATCATGATACCCCTCGGCCTCATGTAACTTGCATTGAATTTGATGTTAAGATAACGTTTTTAATATGATCAGAGTTTTTTTTCCCAGAGTTTTTTTAATTCTGAACATCATACTTCTTTCAAAAGAAGTCTGCGCCACAGACTATGAGTATACAGTTGATGGTTCAATTCCCAAAGTGCAATTGAACGCCGACAATGAAATTGAATTCTTGTTTTCTGATACGCGCATCGCAAAAATTGTCTATAGTGAGAACAAGAACAAGGCTCTAGAAAGCAAACTCGTATTTGAGAACGTCAACTGCGAAGAGAAGTATAAGGCTCCCGATTGTAAAATGACCTCTTGGCTGAGTGTGTATTTTGTTAAACTTTTATGGGTAGCCCACCCAGAAAAAAATAAAACAAATAAAATCGTTGAAATACCAAAGAACCTGAATTCGGAACCCATTCTATATTTAGACTGGACAATGAGGTTTTGGAAAAATATTTCTCAGAATGATTATCTTTTTTGGAATGATCTGCATTCGGCTTCGGCGACCACTGTCCAATGCGACAATTTAAACTGGCTTCCGGACAAGATTAATTCGTTCGAAAACATTTCTTATGAAACTTTTGCATTAAATAGAGAGACCGAAATTCTATACAAAAAACCAGTGTTAGAACTAAGAAAGGTCAGTTTTAAAAAAAGTACCACCGGACTAACATTTACCTCAATCAAGCCTTTCAGATTTTCAGATTTGTATAACTCGAGAGCCCTAACGGCTCCTTCAACAAGTGAAACTATGATTTTTTCGATTAAAAAAAACAATAAATTATGCTCCTATCAGGTTGGCAGAGACACCAGCCGCTCAACGGTACTCCAAAAGGTTCAAAAGGACATGTCGAACTTTTATGCGCTAAAATTCTCGGATTTAAATCAGGGAGCAATTCAGTTAACTGAGGTCTTGCAACGCGAGTTAACTAGAGTTGAACCTAAATATGAACTTGCACGAAAATGGTTGCCACCGAATCTGCAGATTCTTGAAGCTTTCGGAATGGCACGCTTCGAATATTCCACGCTGGATAACGGTCGAATTAAAATTAAAGTCACAATTTTAGGTGCGACTTAATGAATCTTTTTTTAGGCCTCCTTTTATTTATTTTCTATATAAGCCCGCAAACGACAAGAGCCGGAGCCAGAGAACAGTATCTGCGAAGAGTATCAATTTTATTAAAGGGCGTTCCTCCAAAATTTGAGGAGACAGCAGCGGTTCAAGATTTAAATGAGACTCAGTATAAAAAATACTTGGAAAAAATGATCTTGCAATATTTCGAATCAGATTTATTTAATGAAAAAATGAGAACACGGATTTTAGAACTTCTTCAGTTGAAGATTGCGCCACGTCTGTCTCCGGAGCTCTATTATTCAAAGTCTTTCTATATTGAGGGTGCGAATGATTTTCTATCAACGCAGTCTAATAATTCAGTATTAGATCAATATCTAATTGATCTAATAAAAAAAGACAAAAATTGGAATGAGCTTTTGACCGGCAACAACTACAACATAAATTTGTTAGACCGAAGTTCGGACGTGGAGCTAGATTTCTATCAGGATGTGCTCGGGAGTGAAGCGCAGCGGGCTCTTGCGGGCGTAATCACTACGCCGAGATTCTTCGAGCGTTATTTATCAACAAAAAGCTCAAAAAACAGATTACTTGCTGGAGCAATTTATAAAATATTTCTTTGTGACGATGTTTTCGTAGAGCATAAAGTCATTGATGAAGACAGAAAAAATCTAATTAACGTTTCATTAAATCATGAGGCTGATGAAATGCAAAGCTCGTTGCAGCTAAAGCAATATAAGAATAGAAGCGAGTCGCGGTCATGTATTAACTGTCACTCGAAAGTTGACCATTTAGGGAAAGCGTTTGACGAATCTGTAACGAGACCAAGCTCTGAAAAAATAAAAGGAAGCCTTAGGTATGTTAGTGCCATCGACGGCTCTAACATTGACGTTCGTTTCGGAAGTATAGCGGAAATGGCACTGGCAGTAACAAGACAAAAAGAGTTTTTAACGTGTCAAGTTGATCATTTTTGGAATTGGTTTGTTGGCAGTGATGCGAAGAATTTCAAAAAAGCAGAACTGGCCAGATATTTCGAACATAAAAATCGTCGGCCTAAAGAATTGATCAAAAAAATATTAATAGATCAGTATGACTTGTATAAAAAGCGGCCTTTGGAAGAACAGACACCGGAAGCTGCTTTTGCAAACACCTACTATAGATCAATGCAGAATTTTGATTTTTATGAGACGCTTCGTTTTCAATTTAAACTGAGCGCAGATTTTATTGCCCAATGCCGATTGCAAAAAACAGACCTTTCTTCTTTAGGTTTGGTGGGTGCGCAAACAGGCACGAGAACTCCCTTAAGACCAACAATGTCGTACTACCAAATACTATACAAGTGCACGAAGCTACTGGCCCAATTGAGCAACCCTATAGTTCAAGTTAAATTTACTCAAAAAATGTGGGAAAATTCAACTTCGCAGGAAAGAAGAATTCTGACAACCGAGGTAATTAATCAGATTTTCGGACCCCATCTATTTTCCGAAGAGAGATTACAAAACATAGGTGACCGAATTTTTTCAGTGGTTGAAGATTTATTGCTGAAACAGGACCAAAAAAACAATCTTACTCGGGCAATAAATACAATTGCTTCATATGTGGTTTTAACGCCGGAATTTCTATATTTATGAAAGATAACTTTTTAAATCGAAAAGAATTCTTAAAATTGACTGCCGGTCTGGCCATTGGGAGCGGACTTAGTTACTATCTATTAAAATCAAATTTTAAGAAACAGCTCCTTCATTCAACCAATAGTTCTGACCAATATGCAGTAATAATTTCTATTCCCGGTGGACTAGATTGTACGCTGGGATTAGACCCACAAATTTACACTCAGGGTTTAGACAGTTCAGACATTTTTATCGAGTACCGTGAAAATGAGATTATAAAAAAAGGCGAGATTTCCTTTGGTCCGGCGGCAAAAGCACTTGCTCCGCACAGCCAAGATCTATGTATTATTAACGGACTGAGTGCGTTGAAGGATGCCGGTCATAAGTTAAACTTACAGCAAATGCTTACTGGTTCCATGGGTGGGACTCTCGATCACTTTTCCGTTCAATTGGCGAGTAAAGCTCAAACTAAGCCTTTTGGAATTCTAACGAATTCACCGATTATCAATCAAAGTTCGGAGTTAGCCATTTCGGACATTGCAACTCTGAGTCAGAGACTAAAAGGTAGTGATCAGGGGCTACCTATACCGGGATTGGCAGAAATTCTTAATAACAAACTTAGAGCGGCAGCAATTGAAACTGAAAATGCCGGTCAACTTTCACATGAGATTTTCCGTTCGATTAATAGAAACCAAACTTGGGCACAAATTTGTTTTTCAACCATCGCCGCTTGTTTTGCAGGTGGACTTGCGGCCTCAGCAGAAGTGGATGTTACAAAATATTTAGAAGAAAATTATTTGGACAGTCACACAAATCATGAAAAGACACACCTGAGTTCTCAAACTCAGGCGTGGGAACATGTTGCACAACTATTCGATATTTTTAAAAAGGTGCCGTATCAGCAAAAATCACTTTTTGATTTTACAACTTTTATCGTTGTAACCGAATTCAGCAGAACACCGAATTTAAACTTAACAAAGGGTAAAGATCATAACCCGTATACAAATTCTATGTTACTTGCAGGTAAAGGGATTAATGGAAATCAAACGATCGGCAAAAGCAAAGTTTGGCCAAGACACCAGACGGTTTACAAAAAACCGATACATACAGGTTTACCCGTTGATTTTACAACAGGTGAAATAATCCTAAAGTCATCGCCCCAATCAGACTTAATAATGCCGGAAAACATTGCGAAAACATTGTTAACGCTATTTAAAACACCGGACACTTCGGATGTACTTCAGAAATTTAAGGTTTTGCCAAAAGTAATAAAAACATAGGGTCCCTTAAAAATTGCATATTTTCCTGGCCACTACATCGATCTGTTCTAAAGTTATGTCGGGACCACAAGGCAAAATGAGTCCGTTCTCTTCAAAAATTTTAGAATTTGGAAACTGCAAATGTTGATGTTTTAGGTAGGCAGATCGATGAAGAGAGGGATAGGATTTCACAGATTCGATACCATTCTCTTTCAAATAATTGAAGAGTTTATCGCGTGATTCACAGAGTACTTCAATCCAAATAGGAAATTCATCTGATTCAATATTCGACGGAATCAGTGATAGAGAATTGCAATTTCCTATTTTTTCCGCGTATAGCTGGTAAATTTCCAAATATTTTTGGCGTTTTTGTTCGATGTTCTCCATATCAGCCAGAGCCAGCGAGGATAACAGATCCGACAAGCGAAAATTAAATCCAAACTCACTGAATTGTTTGACGTTGTCGCCGGATGCGGCGTGAAAAATATAATTTTTGGAAGTTTCATAAATCTCATCTGAATTGGTAATTAAAAATCCACCCTGACCGGTTGTCATAAATTTCGTTACACCCAACGAAAAACATCCTACATCTCCGAAAGTGCCGAGAAATTTATTTTGAAAACAGCTCATAAAGGCTTGGGCCGTATCTTCTATTACAAAAAGGCCATATTTTTTGGCGACGTCTGAAATCATTATCATGTCACAGCCTCTACCATTCAAGTGAACCGGTAAAATGGCTTTTGTTTTTGCTGTGATCAATTTTTCAATATGAGCAGCACTAATGAGTCCGTCGTGCAGATTTACATCAGCAATTACAACTGTTGCGCCGGTAAAATAGACTGCATTGGCTGTGGCCTGAAAGGTTCGGTTCGGGATAATAACTTCGTCTCCCGGCCCAATACTCATGCTTTTTAATGCTACGAGGAGTGCGGTGCTGCCGCTGGTTGTCAACAAACAATGCTTTACTTTAAAAAGGTCGGAAATTTTTTTTTCGAGCGAAGATCCTACAGAATTATAGCTCAGCTTTTTTGAATCAAATGCAGCATTTAGATAGTTTCGATGCCGCTCTCCTAATTTCAGGTTCCACCAATTAATTGACTCACTCATAAGGGTAAATATAAAGGATAAACCCGTAGATTTACAATACTTAATATAATACCATCCTAGCTTGTGGAACAAGATAGCCAGACAAATTCCAGAGATAACATTGTCCGCCAAGAGATAGGGTTCTATGTTCCTCGAGCCATATTTTATATGGAAAAAAAAACTCCTTTGCGATCCTTGGCTGAGATTTTTTTTTCAATAGGATGGAAATCCAGCGACCGAAATTTAATAGAATTTGAAAAAGAACTTGAAAAAAAATTTAATATTTCTGCGCCGATACTGACTTCACATGCACGAATCGCTCTTTATCACGTATTAAAATATTTAAATTTTCCTGAGTCTTCCGAGATTATCATGAGCCCCATTTCTTTGGCAGAAATGCTAAAAATGGTTCGTCTAAATAAAATGAATATAAATTATATAGGCTTTAAGAAAAATTCTTTTAATCTGGATTTCAGCAAAGTTAACGTAACCGAAAGAACAAAAGCCTTTCTATATACTCCGATAGCGGGAATTCATTCGGACATGGACGAAATAACTCAGTTTTGCAGAAGAAACAACTTAACGCTCATTATGGATTTAACCCAATCTCTCGGGGGCAAATGGCGAGAAGCAGCGCTACATAGTCTTGGTGACTTCAGTTTTTATTCTTTTTGTGATCTTAAAACACTGCATACCCATCGCGGAGCAATGATCGCAAGTCGAATTCCGGAGTTCAAAACATATATTGAAAAAAATTATTTCAGTTGGTTTTTGCCTGCATCGACGATGTATTTTTTGAAATTTATTTTTGAGGATTTATTTTCTGTTATAATGCTCAACAGAAAATTTTTCAATTACATCGGTGTTTATTTTTTAAAAGCACTCAATCGAGTTGATCCACTAATTGCAGAGAATATAACCGCAGGTTATGGGTTTAAGATAAAAAATAATCATTTCTTTAAACAGGTTATGGCCAGCGGAAACGATTGGCAGAGCGATGAAATTCCAGCCGAACAAAAGTACCGATTTACTTGTCTGCAGGCAAGAATCGGGCGCGAGCGATTAAAAAAATTTGATTTTATTGAGTCCGAGCGTAAAAGAAAAATATTACTTTTTTATAAAAACCTCAGGCCGAAGACGAAAGTAATTCAGCCTGAATTTGTAGTAGACTCAGGTCATACTTTTTGGCGTGCGCCGTTAATCGTTGAGGATTTTTTAGATTTCCAGGCCTATATGCTCAGCAAAAAAATAGATGTTGCCAGAAGCAATTTACCTTGGCTGCCAGGTTTAAGCTTGGACACTCAGGCTCCTTCCGGCGAAGAAATGAAAACAAATTGTGTTTATATTCCGATTTATCATTATCTTTCTGATCAGGAAGTCTTACAAATTGCTCAAGTCGTAAATCTTTACGAAACCTAATATTCAGAAGAGTATAAAAATTAGCATTGCCAATTTATTGATCCGGACTATACTTTTAGTGAATGCAAAAATACTCGATTCCACTTATTGCAATTGCCATTTTTGTTGGCCTAGTTTCAATGGGATTGAAGCAAGGTGCGATTCCTTTAGGCGCCGATCCCTTTGCGATATACCAGGAGCCGAATAAAGACCAAATTCAAACCGGCTTACAATACGAAAACAAGAGCGAAGTCATTAATTCAAAGATAAATTTCACGGCTAATGACAATACACTTTTTTTAGCCGTGGGAGACTACGACAACGATGGCTTCGAAGACATACTTCTCGTTAATGGCAATTCAGAGAAAAGAGATTTAGTAATTTTACGAAATTCGGCTGGAAATGAATTTCAGAATGTAACTTCAAAAGTCTTAAATCTTCCCTCTGGAGAGTTTGCTTTTTCGGCAGCGGTGTTTGTGGATCTTGATAATGACGGATGGCAAGACTTGTATGTGGCGCAATTTATGAAACCAAACTTTGCGTTAAAGAACATTAAAGGTAAATTCAGCTTTAATGACCAAATTCCGATGGACCAGGTCATCGCGCCAATTCGTGGAATAAATTTATTTGATTTTAACAAAGATGGTTACGTAGATTTGTATCTTACCAGTTTCAGCGACAAAGTTTACGCTGGTTTGTTTTCGCTACCTGGATTAACCAGATCTCAATTTCCTATTCGTGACAAAAGTGGTAGCGAAAATATTTTGCTTAAAAATTTAAATGGTAAAAGATTAGAAAAAACCAAAGATGCGCTCGGGCTTGCAGACGGCGGTTACACTTGGGCCTCCGGAATTGCAGATTTTGATAATGACGGCTACCCCGATGTTTATGTTGCAAATGACTATGGTTTCGATCATTTTTATAAGAATAATCACGGCCAATTTTTCACAGATATTTCAACTGAGGCTCTCGGTCCGATTCGTTCGGAAAACTCAATGGGTGCTGAAATTGGTGATTTCAGCAATAGCGGAAGGCTAGGTCTCTATGTTTCAAATGCTTCCAAGCCCGGAATGCCACGTGGCTGGAATCACCTCTGGCAGCCCGCTTATGCCGATAGCATCAATTTGCGCGACATCTCTTCTGACATAGGCTCAGATAAATGTGGTTTTTCCTGGGGAGCAAAATTTGCAGACCTCGACAAAGACGGCAACTTAGATCTATTTGTTGCCAACGGAAGAACCGGCCAGATAAACAGCAACAATAATCGATGGCTGCTACGGTTGTATGAATGGAATCTTCCACCATTTTTGAAGTTTTCAAAATACATTCAAATTCCATATAAAAATTATGATTTTGCCCAAGGGCAGAAAAATTGTCTTTTTATTCAAAGAGCCGGAAAATTTGTCGACGTGGCTCAACAGATCGGAATAACCGACTTGGAAAACGGTCATTCGTTAGCCGTGTTTGATTTTAACAATGATGGGCAGGAAGAATTTCTTATCGGTAATTTTGGACACGCCCCGATTCTTTATCAGGGTATACGTAGGAACGAAAATCATTGGCTGGGGTTAAAGCTCACAGGGGTAACTTCTAATCGCGACGCCATTGGCGCGAAAATCAAGCTCCAAACAAAGGATAGTACGCAAACACGAATAATTTTTCCCGGAAATGGATACGGCAACAGCAGTTCAAAGAGAATCATCTTTGGAATTCCGAAAGAGTATGGCTCGTTCAAAATTGAAATTACCTGGCCCAACGGTCACGTACAAAAAATTCTTCCGGATAAGATAGACAGGTACTATGAAATTACTGAACAGAATTAATCAATTCAAACTGGAGCGTCTACTCCAGTTGGTTGCGCATCCTACTTATTTTATATTAGGTATTCTGCTGTTCAATGGCCTCCAAAGACCATTTTATTATTATCCTTTCTTGATGCTGTTGAATTTTTTTATATTCATAGTATTTATTTGGCTCACCAATAAATACTATGACAAAAAAGAAGCAATTTTTTCAATGACGCCGATTATTATGGCCGGCACTATTATGTTAAATATGGAAGGCTATGGTTTTTATGCCTATGCCGCCGCTGGTTTTATAGGAATTTTATCACGTTCACTTCTAAGAACTAATGCCGGTCACATTTTTAATCCTGGTTTTTTTGGGGTTTTTGCACTTTCAATGCTGGCCCCGAAACAGGCCTCATTTTCCTTGGGCTTGTGGCAATCCAATGAATTTTTCTTAGCCATAATCCTTTGTCTCGGGCATGTGGTCGTTTATAGGGCGCGCCGCCTGAGTGTTTGTTATGGATATATACTCGGATTTTCATTTATTGCTATCGTCGCATCAATAGCTGTAAAGACACTCGGCTTCAATTATAACGGCTTAGAAGATATTCCCGTTTTGTTTTGGCCAAGCACACTTACGACAGCGACTTCGCTGATATTTATTTTTCATGTTATCTCAGATCCGAAAACGTCGCCAACCGATTCAAAAAATCAATTTGTATATGGATGTCTGATTGCTCTAGTTGATTTTACCTTAAGGATCTCGCTAATTATTCCGGCCGAAGCACTTAGTTATATACTTATTCAATCCATTTATGGAGTTTCAAATATTTACCTATCTAAATCGAAACCGGAAAATCAACCTAGTTTTCAATTGTCGGGATAGCCCTATCACGCAATATTAAAAAGGGTCTTTCAACAAATAAATAGAGCAGATAGGCCGTTAAAAAACTTAAGGTAAAGCCAAGAGAAACTGAAATAAGCAAACGAAGCGGCACACCGAAAGCAAGATCTTCAAGCCAGGGTTCAAGGAAATGATAAGCAGGTCTATGGACCAAATAGAGCGCATACGAAAGAGTTGCAATAGAAGAAGCCCCAGGTATTTTGATTCGACTGAACAGACACTCTTTTGTAAGGGCAGCCATCAACAAAAAACCATAACCGGAATTGATAAGTGGAAACACCGCCAGAGTGGCAAAGAGTTGCGTTCGATGAGTCTGCAATAAAAAGCCAAAACTGCACAACACGACTCCAGCGTAAAAGAATCTGTTTCCCTGACTCACGAGTTTCTTCCAAAATACGGGAGCGTAACTTTGTAAATACGCCAAAAAGACCCCCATAACAAGCCCATCTGTGCGGGTATAGGTCGGGTAATAAATTCGGTTAAAATAATTTCTGAATTTTTCTAGACCAGCAGACTCCACATCGGCAATCCATATATAGCCTCGCAAAATCAAACTTGTCATCAATAACGCCACAACTGCGATTGCAATCGATTTAACTTTCGAATTTCGCAAAAAGTGCAGCGCCAAGAATGGCAATACTAAATAAAAATGTTCTTCGATACAGAGCGACCAGGTATGCGACAAGAAACTATTATTTAAATTAAAGTTTTGCGTAAATGTCAAAAATTTCCAAAATGGCGGAAACAAAGAATCTCTGTAAAAATACGGCATCATAAAAACAAGTCCTACTAGAACCAGATAGCTTGGCCAGGTTTTTAGAGCCCGACGAAAATAGAATTTTATCACGGACACATTTTTTCCATCTACAAGTCTTGATAAAATTTGATTACCTAACAAATATCCGCTGACAATAAACAGCGGGTTTGCGCCACCCCAGGGCCCGGTACTGAGTAAGGAAAGCAGAAGCGGCGAATTGGCATTGATCTGCATAAAGTGCCAAAGTAGACCGAGGCAGATTGCAGCGGCCCTTAAAGTATCCAAACCATGCAAATGGCTTACCTTAAATTCATTTTTTACTTTGAAGAAGTCGAAACCGAACACTATTGCGTCCGACCGAATTTTTTTATTACCGGCTCCAAGTTTTGAAAGATTTTTTCAGCAATAATTTTACTTCCCGTCGGATTTAGATGACCTATATCGACAAACAGTGGCTCGTCTGCGGGAAGCACATTATACAACGAAACCGAATATTTTTCACTTTTTAGTAACTGCTCTGACTGCTTAAAGAATTCATGGACCGAAGCCCTTTTCTCTTCACTGAATTGATAGATTTTGGGTTGATACATCTTTTCATCCTTCTGCTTAGGCGACTGTTCAATTTGCCCCAAGAAGTGAAAAAACGAAAAATTTTTTGTTTTACAGACGGCGTTCATTATTTTGATATTATTTACGAAAGTACCAAGCGCATCCACGTTGACCACTCCGTATTGAACAAAGGTCGGCTTTCGGAAAAAAAACTTTCGGGCCAGCTGCTTAAGTCCAAATTGCGAATTTGGAAGAATGCGGGGATCGCGCCCATCGGCCGGGTTTCCGGCTAGAACATCAAACAAAAACTTCTGGTAAACATGAATTCCAACATGGCTTTCAACGATATCGCCCGTGGCGGGTACATCTGTCAGCCCATTAAATGCAATAATGATATCAGGCTTTTCCAGATACAATACATCTCTGATCAGCTTTAGTAGCTGTTGGCTAGAAGTATAACCACTTACCGCACCATTATAAATTACGTGCGAAATATTTTTATGAGTTAAGATCTCATGTAAACCCCAAGGCCAATTGCCATTGAAAAGATAGGGGTCACTTGTGGACTCTCCCAAAATCACGATCTTAATGGGTTTTGGATCTGATCTATTTTCAAGAACAACAAAACCGTTGCCCAGACTTTTAGTTCTGTCTGGTGTGGCAAAAAAACTCTGGTTAATTTCTTCTTCGTTGGGAGAAAATGCGAAATTTGAAGCGTATCCCAGGACCGGATCTAAAACGTTGAAAAGTCTAAAGTTCAATTCATCACCGACGGGCACTTGATAAAAGAGATCATATTTTCTAAATTTTAAAAAAAATGAGAACTCGATAAGCGCAATAAAAAATACAAGAGCACCGGCCGCAAAAAATCCAAAACGAATTAGCTTATTCATAATGTGCTTGTTCGCTCTGATTTTGCCATGTAATGTATCAATGATGCAGTTGTTATTGAGTAAATTCAAGACGTTTCTTAAAGCCAACTTAAAGCATCTATTGTGGGCTTTGCTTTTTGTTTTCCTTTTTCTTGCGCTGTTATTTTATATTCTGATCAATGCTCCACCTGATTTAGATCCAGATTTTAAAATGCGATTTTGTACTCAAAGTTTCGAAGGCAACCAGCCAGAGCACAGTTGTCGCTCTATCTAGTTCACTTTAGACCATTTGGAAAATAAAATTTTCATCATAATTCGATTCCAATCATAACACTGATAAATTGCAACTTCAAAAACTCCGACGGCTTTTCTGGCGTGAAGTCTTTTAATAAGAACAAACAACCTTTTCGGCTTTACTACGAGCGAAATGATGAAGCAGATTATCATGACGTAAATATGGATAGAAGTTAGCAATGCACTATATTCTAAATTAGGATTATTCACTGCAACAATTGAAAAAGTGGCCGCCTTTTTAATATATTCTTCATATTCCTCAGGAGTATCAAGCTTAATCAATCCTTTAGAGACCATCTGATCAAACATCTTCGAACCGGGGTAGGGAACATAAGGGTATATTGCGATATCATCTACACCCTGCCATGCATACTTAATGGCGGCCATGTATGTTTCCCAGATCTGGTAGTTGGATTGACCTTCCATACCGACAATAAAATTTGTTTTAACTCGCATTTTTAAGTCGATAACATCGATGATGGCTTGTTCGAATTTTTCAAGATCTAATTTTTTATGTATTAACTCGAGCGTCTTTTTTGATCCCGAATCAGGCGCAAGAGTTAAATAAGTGAAGTTGGATTTAAGCATCAACTGCAAATTTTCTCTGGACAAAAATTCAGACCTGGTGCCGGAAGACAATTCCCATGAAATTGGCAGCTGTTCGTTGGCGAGCGCTTTTACTAGTGACATAAACCATCTATGATCAATAGACGCAGCAAGATCTACAATACAGATGTGTTCAATTTTATACTTTTCGTAATACTCTCTGAATTCAGCAACCACAGATTCAACAGGACGGGTAACAAAGGTTGTTCCCCATTTATTCTCACTGGTACAGAATGAACATTTGTAGACACAGCCTCTTGAAGCAACGATGGGCATCGAAGATTTTCCAACAGAGCGTACCATTGTTTTTTCATTGAAATAATTCTGCAAAGGGAATTGCTCCCAGTCCGGCTTAAAATCATCGAGATTTTTTATTCGTGCCCGGCGTTCATTAAGTTTTGGTACACCGGTTGCCTGGCGATAAGCCAATCCTGAGATATCACTAATATTACCGTTACTTTCCAGAGTCTGAATGAGATCAGGAAATATCTCATCACCCTCTCCAACGATAATAAAATCTATATTATTTTCAAATTCTAAAATCTTTTTCCAGAAAGAAGTTGCGTTTTCTCCACCAATTACAATGATTACATCAGGCAATTTAATTTTTATTTTTTTTACAAGATTTCGAACTTGTAGCCAGTCGACAACATACATACTGCTTATGCCAATGTACTTTACAGAAGGCGGTATTGCGGCAATAACTTCTTCATCGGACAATCCCCGGAGATAAAGATCTTTTTCATTATTATATCTTACGTGTCGCTTAAGGTTTTCGCCAACTGCATCCAGAAGCTTAAACGGCATATTTATTTTTTTAAGTGCTCCGGCAATGTAAGCAAGCCCGATGGGAGGTATTCCGTGGTGAACTGTGTACTTGGTATGGCTAGAAACTATGCTCGGTGAATTTAACAAAAAAACTTTCACGTCAGTCTGCAAACTCATAAAGACACTTTCTTTAACAAATTCGTTACAAGGTGGGCCATGATTTAATATATAGTCGATTGCAGAATTTCACAACTGGATTTACCTGTTGTGGCTCAAATAAACCCATCCCGATAAGCTGACTGAACATAAAAATTCTATATTGTAACTGCGTATTCAATACCCTATCATAAAAATGTAAAAATGAGCTAAATTAGGCGGCGGATAGTATGTTACTTACCTCAGAATATTGGTTAATGCTAAAATACAGGCGAAACTTCATTTCGCCAATCCGACTATTTAATTTTTTCCTCTATGCGACTTATCGTCCGTTTATCAATTGGCTTCATTTGAAAAAAGTTTTCTACGCACCTGTCAGCGCTTTTATGTGGACAACTTCCAGGTGCAATAAGAAATGCAGCTTTTGCATGTATGACGACGAGCTCAATAAAGAAAAAGTTGATGATTTGACCTTAGAGAAATTTTCAGAGCTCATGTTAACAGGGCCATTTCTCCGAAACCTCCATTTGGCTTTTTATGGAGGAGAGCCTTTTTTAAATAAAGATTTATTCAAAATGATTCGGGTTGCAAAAGAAAAAGGGCTGATTACCACGGTAACGACCAATGGTAATTTTCTCGAGACTCGTGCCGCAGAATTAGCCGAAAGCCCACCTGACTTTATTACGGTAAGTTACTACCCTGAAAATTACGATCTTTTAAAGCGGGGGCTACCTGCCTTACCCCGTAATACTGTGAGAAAATTGAATTTTATTTTAAGCAAACAAACTATCGAACACGTCGGGGCCGCGCTGGAGTTGGCCATTAAAAATAAGATGGATGTTTTCGGTATAGATCCGATTTCAGATAGAAATCGAAATCATTCAGATGTTATTTTTGAAAATAGTATAGAAATGAAAGCATTAAAGGAAAAAGTGAACGGCTTAATACGAGGAACGGGGCTTCGGGTTAAGTGGCCAAAAACAAAAACTGAAATCAAAAAAAATCACACCAGTTGCTTTTTTATGTGGGACACGGTTTATATGAATAAAAACGGAGACTGGGGGCCGTGCTCTGAGTGGACACTGAAGAGTTATCAAAAAAGAGACGCTTTTGTCTGGAATAGCCGCTGGTATCAAGAGCAGAGAGCTAACCATTTCGTTAATGGTAAGACTAATAAATTTTGTCAAAACTGCATCTATAAATTTGATTCAAGTATGAATTTATGAATAAAAAAAAAGTACTTATTTTTGGAGCTACTACCGAAATTGCATTGTTTTTTTCCCGGCATTTTCTTTCTAGTGGATATGAGCTTTTGCTGTCGTCAAATGATCGGGCGCGCTTACAGGCTCGTGGTCTTGAGTTGGAAAAAGACTTTCTCCCAGGAAGAATTACACTGTTGCGTTTGGACCTGAGCGAGCGCGCTGAAACAGAACGTTTTTTATCAAATCTGGAAAAGGAATGGTCAGAAATAGAAATAATTTGTTTATGTATGGGGCTTAATGAAACGACCTTGGCAGATATTACAGATCCTGAAATAATCGATAAGATTTCTCAGATTAACTTTCTTTCACCGACCAGAATTATTTCCCGAGCAATAAATGCATGGATTAAGAACGGCTCGAAGAAAAAAATATTTTACACAAGCTCGATTGCGGCGGCTCGTCCATTGAATCATTTTATTTATGCGAGTTCAAAAATAGCTACTGAGTATTTTATTCGTGGTTTGCAAATGAGAAGTGAATTTAAATTTGTCCAATTCTATATTTTTAGAATCGGACAAATAAATAATTCTCCGCAGTCCATACTGGGAAAGATTACAACAAGTACTTCCAGTGCTGTTTCAAAAAAAATTCTTTATAGATTAAGCGGAAAGGGCGGATTTTTTTATATCCCCGGTCTGTGGTTCTTAATATGCAATGTTTTGCTATTATTTTCAGACAATGCGTTATCTTACTTAAAGAAATTTTTGCAGACCGAAAAGCAAGGTAGTGCTTACAAAAAAAAGGTTTAATTCGCAGTGAAATATTTTGAAAACCTAACCAAGCCCGCTTTTATTCTCTTTTTAAAGTTCATTTTTGTTGCACTTGTTCTCTATTTTTTAACTAACTCGGGATATTTATCTCTAAGTAGCACTCAGCATGCTTTTGCAGACTGGAAAAGCATCGCGCTGGCTGTCGGTGGAGTCATTTTTAATGAACTTTTGGCTGGCTTACGATGGGGATGGTTACTTCAGGCTTACGGAATTAAGATACGTATTTGGCGTCTTATTCAACTCACGTTTATTGGTGAGTTCTTTAGTATTGCAATACCGGGTATGATAGGCGAGACCGCAGTTAAAACATTTTATATAGGCCGGCAGGCGAGTGGGCAATATGAAGGCGCTATTGGAATTGCCATTTTTGATAGAATAGCCGGGGCATCATCGCTCATTCTGCTTTCGGCTTTAGCAGTATTTTTCGGCGAGGATCAGCTGTCATCATCAACCTTGTTACTTCTTAAACCAATTTTGACGGTATTTTTTATTTTTGTAATTTTATTTTATACCTACTTATTTTCAATCCGCGAGGAGCACGATCCGATTTTATGGGTCATTAAGCGATTTGAGTTGCGGCTGTGGAAATTTGATAGGCTTTTGAGCATATACAAGGTGATTCGATACTATCACAACCATCGTTGGACGGTAATAAAGTCGCTTTTGTCGTCGCTTCTAACCAAATTAATTTTGGGGTGGATCTGTTTGAAGTTTTCTGTGGCTCTAGGAGAGCCCCAATTGAGTCTCCTGCCGATCTTGGCCATTGTCCCTTTTGGACTATTGATTTCTGATATTCCTGTTGCACCGGCAGGGATTGGCACCGGACACGCTGCCTTTCTTTATCTGTTTCAGTTGATAGGGTCCGCGCAAGGTGCAAATATTTTCACTTTATATGTGCTTGCGAACATATTTATGGGCATTATCGGCGGCCTGATTTATCTTCGTTTCAAAGTCGAGACACAGACCGATACTTAATGGCTCATTATGGCATATGAGCTGTCTTCTGCCCGGAAATTTATCTAGGCAGTGAGTAGAGGATGGGATAATATTTGTCTATGGCTAAACCGTTTATTACATTAATTTCGCCGCCGATCGTATCATCGCCGGATAGTGAATATTATATAGGACGGAAGGGGGCTCCCCCCTTAAATTTGGCTTATCTTGCAAGGGCTATAAACGACATTAATGTTGATTATGATATCATCGATTGCCTGGCTACTGATTCTCAATTCACGGTTGATCAATACAATCTAAGAGGTCTGGGGTTATCAGCGAAAGAAGTCATCGCACGATTAGATCCAAGAACCACCATTGTTGGAATTTCTGCGATGTTTACAAATGAATGGCTGCTTGTTCGGGAAATTGCGCAAGAAATAAAAAAAGTAAGGCCCGACATTTTTATTATAGTTGGCGGTGAGCATGTCACGGCCATGTCGACAACAATATTGAAGTATGAAAAATGTTTTGATATGTGCTTTGAGGGTGAGGCAGACATATCTATTCGCGAGTTTCTACTTTCAGCTACGCGTAATGAGGGTTATTTAAATGTACCGGGTGTTTCTTACCGAAGTACGAGCGGTGAAATTTTAACGAACGCAAGGGCATCACGCCTGACTGCGCTTGATGATATTTTTCCGCTCTGGGATAAAATTCCTGTCGAATATTATATTCAAAAAAGATATTCTTTTTCTCGGATTGATGTCAAAAGCATGCCTATTTTGGCCACGCGAGGATGCCCTTACAAGTGCACATTCTGCAGCAACAAAAACATGTGGGGATATCGCTATGTGATGCGCTCGGTTGATTCAATTCTCACCGAGATGAGATTCGATATCCAAAAATATGGAGTAGAGAATTTTGATTTTTTAGATTTGGCGACCAGTATTAATAAAACTTGGTTCAAAGAGCTCTTGACGACACTTATCAAAGAATTGCCGGACATTACTTGGAAAATGTCTGTGGGCACTCGCTCAGAGATCTTAGATGAAGAAATTCTTACCTTATTAAAAAAATCCGGTACAAAACAGATCGCTTATGCACCGGAAACCGGTTCTCAGAGACTTTCAGATCTTATTTTAAAGCGCGTTAATTATAAAAATATGTTCAAGTCTATTCAAACGGCACTTGATCTCGGGTTAGAAGTTAAGGTGCACTTGATTATAGGTTTTCCAGAAGAGAACATTCTAGATTTTTTTAAAACGCTTTTTATGGCGCTTCGGTTTGGATGGCTGGGTGTAAAAGGAGTTCTAGTTTTTGTATTTAGCCCCTATCCGGGATCACAGCTATTTGAGAAAAAATATAATTTAAAAAGTATGACCGCTGTGCAATATGAAGAGTTACTGTATATGCATGCTCACAATGCTGCCGGAGCTCGGGTTTTTTCAATATCTCAATTATGGCAATTTCCGCGAGATCAGCTTTATACATTCGCTTCAAACATTGCAATGATATCGGCCTACTTTATCGGCGCCATACGCCACCCGAAGCACTGGGTTGACCTTTATTTAAATGTCAAAAATCATTCACCGTCATGTGCATTTGAATTTGCTGTCTACACAGTGCTTCAAAAATTCAGGTTGTCGAAGAAAATATCTACATAATTGTAAAGGAGCTACTGGCTATTCTTCTGAACACTTCTTGGCATCAACGATCTTAAATCCATACTTATTACAGAGATCTATCGTTTGCTTATAGAATTCATTAAGCCAGGTTGTTAAATCAGAATTAAATTGAGGGTACTTTTCCTTGAAAATATCTGTCGGAAAAGGCTGCTGCAGACAAATGAATTCAATTTTATCCTTGTCTGCGATTTTTTTAAATTCTGAAAAATTGAGCTTATAATTTTCAACAGCATATGAGAGAGACTCCCGACTCAAAAAATAGCGCATAGGAGATAGCCTCATATATGTCATAGCCCGATCCCATTCATTCATTTCTGTATCATTTGATTTTTTATAAAATTCTACAAACTCAGAGATACTGTCTTCTTTAAAAATTGCAAATTCTGTGAGGAGCTTGTGGTAAAAAACGGAGTGGAGCTCGAGTGTTTTACTGAGTGTTAACGCGAGAAGAATTAACTTGCTACTGACGGAGGACATTTTTGTGATTTTCTGATCAGAGAGTTCTTTGAAATTTAAATCTCGATGATCTTCATAGAGCTGAATTTCAGGAATACCAATCAGGGATAAGATAATTACCTTGGGTTTTACGTCAGTTATGTTTGAACGGATCTTGTTAAGAAACATATCAGTAGTCATACTGTTTTGTGAAAAGTTGCTAAGAACAGCAGATTTTTTATTTTCAAAAATTTGCTTTACCCACCCATTTTCAACATTGCACTCATCGATTTTTGAAGTTGAACCACCAAGTATCCAAATCGAGCCAGTGTAATCTAGTTTAGCTGCAGTCGATTTATCCCAACAGGACTTAACAAGATCTTGGCCAAGGGCGTTTTTATGATGGAAGTCGCAAAAATATTTATAGACAGGTAAATAATTTTTACTGTCTGAACCGGGAGCTTTGAATATTGAAACCGTGTTTTCGGGATTTGAAATTATTCTAAAGAAAATTTCTAAACAACCGTAAACGATAGTCAAAATTAAGACGGCGCTAAAAAAACTTTTCATTACGGACTTCATTTTTCTTTTTCAAATTGATCTTGATAACATTTTTCAGCGTCGCTAATAGCAAAGCCATGAATTCGGCACTGTTCCTCAGTTACTACAGCAATTTTTTCCATCCAATTGTCATAATTTTTACCGAACTCATTCGAAAAATAATTCAGAAGCCCCCGCACAAAGGGAAGCTTTACGCAGACGACTTTAAATTTGTATTTTTGCGATAAATCTGAAAGTCTTTGTAGATTTAGACGATAATTATTAATGGCATAATTTTGAGTTGGCTCCGAAAAGATCATTCTAACAGGGCCGCCCAGAAATCCACTGCTAATAGTGAAATTCTCGCGTGCACTGGTTTGGTTTTCTGCACTAGGTTCTAGAGTTAAAACGAATTCAGAATAGCCATTTTTAATGGAAATTAATGCTAAATTAAATTTAGTTCTGAGAAATTTATAGAGAAATGCATATTTCTGTAAAGTGAGATCAAAGCGCAAGATAGATATGATAGTATTTTCTTTGTAGACACCGTCTTTACGAAGAGTTTCCATTAGTATTTGATCACGATTTAATGTTGCCCAGTTTATATCGCGTTCGTCGCCATAAAACAAAAGCTCGCTAAAACCATGGGCCCAAATTAATTGATCAGGTATATTTTTTTTTTCGAGTTCCTTTTCGATTCGTATAATTGATTCATCAGAATAGGCACCATCATCAGCAAGATTAAGAATCTTAAACCGAGAGTCATAACGGCTCAATTCGCTGGGCCAACTAGTTTCACTATCGCAATTATTGCCACGTGTCGTAGATGCACCAACTGTCAACGCGTTGATATAATTCTTTTCTTTGGCCTGCGAAAAGTCTTTTATATCTTTTAAAATGCAGGCCGCAACATTTTTTTCGCCGAATTTGTTCTGATGAACGCTGTCGCAAAATCTATCTTGATAAAATTTAGGTGCTTGCTTCATTGCAATTCGCAAAGACTCAAATTTTGCATCCAGAGGGTTGTGTCTCGCGTCTCGGCCACCGGCCCAAAATATTCGCAGAAGTACTTCAAGAACAACAAGCATCAGACAAAGAACAATTATTTTTTTATGCCTTTTAAGAAAGTTCATATTTTAAAATAGCGGATATACAAATGGTGAAATAGTTTGAACGAATGAAAGAAAAGCAAATAATAATGTAACCAGTATAAGAACGATAACTATAGTGTAAGCCGGCAATATTTTCTGTCTTTTGAACTGAACAAATGTTTTCTTAAATAGATTGATGATTTCATACAAAATTGAAAATAGAGGCCTAGGCATGATTAGCCCTTTCGATGAGCAGATGCTCTCGTAAAAAATGCTACCGAACATGCAGTTTAAAGTCAATGACAGCATTTACCTTAAGTTAGGATTTTTTGACTTTCTTCTTTTTTGAAAAAATCATGCTGAAGATACTCGGATTTCTGCCGGTCAAAATAATGAAAGTAATAAATGGATTTTTAAAAAGATCTCTTACGGACATCCAACCAATTGATATTGAAATAGATGGAACTAAACATTGAACAAAATGCCAATGATAGTTCGGAGCGAATAAAACATCGCCCTCTTCAAGTGTTGCCTCATACAAACTGAGGCTAAGGTTTCGATTTATAATTTCTTTCCCGTCCTTAAATAATTCTGACTGAATTATGGAATGACGTGGGATCTCCGGCAGTAAAAGCGCTGAGTTTTCAGGGGACACGAAAGTCCATCTTTTTGATCCTCGAAACTGCATATTAAGAAGGTTTCCAGATTCGAAGTGCGTGGGTGACGCATGATCCACATTAGAAAAAAGAAGTTGTGCGTTTTTAAAATAAATATTTTTTTTTATTTTCTGTAAAAGTGATGGTTCAATCCATTTTTCTAAATTCAGCTCTTCTGCCAGCCTGTCATCAGAGCTGAATAACGGGCCGCCGTACAAGGAGTATTGTTTTTCTTTTTTAGTTTCATAATCAATTATTTCTTTTAGGGGCAGAGCTACAGATTTGAAATAGTCCTCTAGGGCCACGTGGGCATCAAAAACCTGATCTCCGTATCTTTCATTAAAAAGGGAAAAATCCCATTTTTTAAATGCAGAAGTGTTTTTCAAAGCGCCTTTTAAAATAACCGGCTTTCTTTCAGATAAAAGTTTTTCTAAAAGTTCTTGATCTAATTCACTGACCGAGAGTTCAGTAGCTTTAATAATTTGATTTTTTTTTTTGCTTGACCGAGTAAGAAAAGATTTATTTTTTTACGTAGTCCATAGCAGGGATTCCAATTTTTAGTTCCAAATAAATGGTCAAATAACCAGAAAACATTAAAAAGAAACTTCCCCATATAAAAAATTGTACAATTCTGCCGATCAAGAGCCCAGACTTGAATTTTTCTGGCCCACGGCGTTAGCCTTTTGCTAGTGTATACAAGTTCTTCATCTCTATTTAATAATTGAGGCAATGAAAGTTTGCCTGATTCAACCACCTAAAATTATTCATGCGGCATCTCTTCATGCAAAGAATAGCTATGCCTATTCTCAATCGCCCTCGTTGGGATTAGCAACAATTGCCGGCGTTCTTAAATCTGCCGGACATGAGGTGAGAGCAGTCGACTGCTTAGGCGAGGGTATTTTTAATTTTTATCGGCACACTCATCTTAAAATCGTAATTAATGGAATTGATTTAGCCGAGATGATGATTCGAATACCGACCGATACTGAGGTCTTCGGTATTACAATGATGTTTTCGTACGAATGGTTCTATTATGAAGCTATTGTAAATAAAATTCGCAAGCAATTTCCTCAAGCAAAAATTATTGCGGGCGGTGAGCACGCCTCTGCCGAAGCATTAAATATTCTTGAACTCTGTAATGATATTGATTACGTCGTCATTGGTGAGGGCGATGAGACTATCATAGAACTTTTGGAAATAATTAAAAGTGGCGGTTCGCTTCTAAATGTAAACGGCATTGCTTTTCAAATGGGAAGCGAACTTATTAAAACAGCCCCAAGAAAACGTATTAAAGCAGTTGATGATCTTCCGCTGCCTCTATGGGATATTTTTCCTATATTTAACTATTTAAATAACAACTGCGCTCATAGTTTAGAAAACCGAAGGGCTATTCCGATACTTATGCAAAGAGGTTGTCCGTATGAATGTACTTTTTGTACAAATAAGGCAATGTGGGGGCGAAGCCTAATTTTGAGGTCTCCGTTGGCGATAGTTGAGGAAATTAAAACTTATATCGAGAAATATCAAATTGAGCACATAGATATTTGCGATTCCGTTGGCATTCTGAATCGACCTTGGGTTATTGAACTTTTGACTCGAATGAAAGAAGAAAATCTGAACATTACATGGAGTCATCCAGCCGGCACCCGCTCGGAAATATTAGATGAAGTGGTTCTTGCCCTTTGTAAAGAAACTGGAGCAAAAAAAATAATTTATGCACCCGAATCTGGTTCAGATGAGCTGCTAAAAAGGATTAAGAAGAAGGTCAACTTAGCAAAGTTAACTTCGTCAATGAAGACCTCAATCAAATTGGGTATGGTCGCTAAAACGCATATTATGTTCGGTTTGCCCGGCCAGAACCTTAAAGAAGTTATCAGTACACTTTTTTTCACATTAAAATTGGCCATTATCGGAGTTGAAGATTTAAGCGTACATAGTTTTGTAGCTCATCCGGGCTCGCAAGAATATCAGTCACTGATCGATTCAGGGAAAATAGACATTCAGAAAATTAAAAATGATGGGCTTTATCCTCAATTTTTACTTAGTCAGTCATTCTCGGAGGGCATAGAGCTTCATTCTTGGTCAGAAGGAATTCCTCATTGGATTCTATCTAGATTAGAACGTTACACCTATTATATGTTTTATGGTGTTTATTATATGTTGAGACCTTGGAAAATTTGGCATAATTACCGAAATATTGTTGTTCTGCGAAAGCCGATTAGTGGGATTGAAAATCTTATCTATCGAAAATTGTATTCAAAAGGACGAATGACTTTTGCAGAGTTTCCCGAGATCTTAGGTCTTGAAAAATATGATGCATAAAATTTAAGTATATCAGAGAAATACTCTTTCATTATCTTTAAAACCTGAACGTATCATTGAATCAATTATAAATGGTCTAGTTGATAAAAAAGTCAATAAAGTCAACATACGAGAGCTTTTCAAAGCAGTGTTCATATTACCAATTTTATAAGCCACTCCTATCGAATCGGATGGATTTTGCACTTCGTGCCAGTAAAAAGCAGGAAACCAAAGAACATCGCCGGCATTGAGTGTAATTTCAAATTTTCTTGCATATTTTGCCAGAGGAAATCTAGTCTGATCAACGTTGTTTTGTCTTAAATGTGTATAAAAGTACCCTCTTCTTTCTGGTCTAACTCCCAAAAATAATCTTTCGGAAGGCTCCCAAAAAGTCCATTTCTTTTGTCCGTAGACTTGAATAAACACAGTATTCGCAAGAGCATTATGAATGGGGGTAGAGCTGCCTTCTGGCCCCAAAAAGAGAAATGTCTTTTTTCCAAATGAGCCTTTAATTGCAAATTGATCCAGCCAATTATAGTCAAAGTCAGTTTTCAGACTCGACTCATGATGGACGACAGGTGAGAACTTAAGATAAATTCTTGAACCTTTTTTTAATTCTTCGATGTAATTACCCATCGACATAGTTTGATATTTTTGAACTTCGGTTTCAAATAGTCCGGGACTATTGTAAATCATGACCTCTTTGTCGCCATATGTTTTTTGAAAATAATCAAGGTTCCATTTTTGAGTACACGGCCAATTCTTAGCAGCTCCTCTATAAACTTTGACCCTGTTTTCAGAATAGGCCGGGGTTACATTGTCGTTTGGTCCATAATCGTCGTAGAGGCTAGCGTTTTCGGTGGATAAATTTTCGAGATGTTGCTTCTCAATTTTAGAAAAAAGATTTTCTTCTGTTTTCTTAAAAATTTTTTGATAATAATTCGGGCCAAGAAAATGTTCTAATAAAAACAAATAATTGTACGAATTCCAAACTTCGCTTGATAAGGTGCTGGGTTTCATTTTTTACAACCTTCTATTGCTGACGCTTCATTTGAAATTCTATCACTTGTAAAACAACTGTCAAGATCTTGAAATACACGCTTGAAATGGAAAGGAACCACATTATAGAATAGCCCATGATCCTGAGATTTTTCTTAAAATTTCTTCTCACGCTAGTTGTCTCTTATGTGTTACTTATTTTTTCTTTAAAATTGCATTCAAGTGTAGGCTCAAGTTATGAAGCGGGCGTCTATCGTGCTTTAATGATAAGTATTATTGATGATGGAGATCTGAATATTATCAATAATGTTTCAAAGAAAATGAGTTGGATAGCCAGCGAAACCTACAATTATCCCGACATGCATGATCACGGGGCGCCGGTTCTGTGGGCTCCATTTTATTACGTGGCCAAGCAAATTGGCGTACTGATGAAGCCCATCAATCTTTACGCCAGTAATGCAAAAGTTGATTTTGAACACGTTGTTTTGATGATACTGAGCTTGTTTTTTGGTTTGCTTGGGTTAAAATTTTTTTTATTTTTTGTTAATGAACAATTGCAAATAAGTTTGCCAAAGATATTTTTAGCGGCTGTTGTTTTTTCGACTGGATTTTTTAATTTTTTAATTTATCAGAACGATTCGGCAGATATTACGCTATTTTGTTTTGCGGCCATTTTGATTTATATTTATTCTAAAATACTAAAAACCGCCAATGCCTTTGATTTTTTGCTGTTAGGAGCTATGACGGCATTCGGCAGTGTTATTAAACTTTCGTTTCCGACACTTTTTGCAGTTCTTTTATTTCTGTATATTAAGGAAATTCTAATACCCCGAAAATTTCGATTTTTTCAGATTATCAGCTTTGGGATTGGTTATGCTTTTATCTTGATTTTAAAAAATTCAAATGAGCTTTTAAAGTTTGGCTTCGTTAATGTTCTGCAGGGTTACGATTATGCTTATAAGTTTGAATATCTATTCAACCCTCTTTGGCATGGTAGGCCCTTTTTTGGACCTGGTGGGACATTTGTTGTATTACCCATTTTGTTGCTTCTTGCTGCAATTTTTTTGCTATTGGCGGCGGGCCTGGTGTTGAAAAAAGTTAGATTGACGGAGGATATCGCTTTATTTTTGGCGATTACGGCAAGTTTCATTGCAAAAATCGCACTCGATTGCTTAGTTCTTTTTGACGGTTTCGCCGGCTTTGGTGCCCGGCATTTTTTGATAGATACTGGAGCTTTGATTGTAATGTTCGGTTTGATTTACAAAAACAGGCAGCTAAACAAAAATTTTTATCTGTTTACGAAGGTCTATTTGATTGTCTGTCTTGCCATTACGACAATTGAATATTTTTGGTGGTTGGAAAAAGACGCCTATCCGATTGCAGTGTTTAATGTAATCTATATTCAGGATTTTAATATTGTATTAAACCAGATGGTGCGTATGTTGCGTAACATATATAAAATTTTAGTACACTTCCCCTACTATTTGATTACTTATTCTGGTTACTTAATTTTTCTAAGCGGAGTTTCAATTTTGTGGATGGGGTTTGATTTTTTGTTGAGATCAAAAAATTTGCAGAGGATTTTTGGTATCTTTATTGTCGTGCTGTATCTTGGTACCACGGCTGCCAACCGGATCAACAACCAAAAAAATGTTGCCGCTATGACAAAAATGAATCTTTACCAGGATGTTGTAATCGGTCGTGGGCCGAATATCTTTTTATACGATGAGGTTTTGTCTGCAGCGGCTTTTATGATGGATGTTTCTAAACTTGAAAAAAATTTTGAGGCCTATACCTATCAAAAAAATTTTCTAATGGAACGTTTAAAAAAATCCAAAGAAGAGATTGCTTATGACCCTATTGGATTCGTTGCTGCGCTTGAGCGAGGAGAGCTGAAGGAAGTTGGAATTGAGAATCAGGATAAGCCGGTAAGCTCTATACTTGATTATAATGCGCCAGTTCGATTTGATTTGGATTCTAAATAGATATTCATAAATAAAGTGGTTATTTCAGCCGTTATTTTTAAACGATTATGAGAGAGTTATTGCAGTCGCGGCAAACTTCAAACAGTGCTCTATTTCCTGTTTTGAGTTCATTGCGAAGGTCGATGTATTTTTGAGATGTCCAAATATCCATAATACTCTGTTCAAAGATGTTTCCCATAATATGTTTTTGAAAAAAATCTTCATAACAAGGAATAATATTTCCTTTTACTGTAATGACCATCAGACTTCGGGGAATTAAACATGGAATCGTCAGCGGTAGATCTGTTTTTGAACCGACATTTTCTAAAA
>JAYVIY010000281.1:0-3462 GCA_043769795.1 Pseudobdellovibrio sp.
ATAAAAACTTTAAAAATGCATAAAGATAGGGTCTTAGCCGACCGCAGTTCAATAGATATGACCAAGCCCTGGATGGATAGCTATGCAAAGCATCTTATAAAAATTTGTCATAAGCGGGGCGCTTATGCGATGGGCGGAATGTCGGCGTTTACCCCGGGAGAAAACGAAGAAATTCGGAAAATTCAAACCGAAAAAGTAATTGCTGATAAGTGCAGGGAGGCAAGCATCGGACACGACGGTTGCTGGGTGTCGCATCCGTACTTTGTTCAATCGGCGAAGAAGCAATTTCCTAAGTTAAATCAACTTGATGTGATGCAGGCCGATCAGCCTGCCGAACCCGACTTATTGCCGCGGGGAGACGGGCCCAAAACGATCGAGGGGCTGAGGCAAAATCTCAGAGTCGGTATTGCCTATCAGCATGGTTGGGACCGGGAGCTGGGTTGTATTTCATTTGAAAATTTAATGGAGGATTTGGCCACTCTTGAGATCAGCCGGGTTCAGGTATGGCAGTGGCTTTACCACAGAATATCACTCGACGACGGCACGGTTGTTGATGAAGCCTTAATTCGAATGCTATTTGAAGAGGAATTACAAAAGATTCTGAGCCAGAAAAAAATAACCGCTTCCAAAGATCAGAATTCTTATCGTGATGCAAAAAATAAAATTGAAGAGGTCTACTTACAGAAAGAATTCAGTCATTTTTTTACTACTTAAGGAGAATCAAATGCAGAAAATTGTCGACCTTAAAAAAAACTGGGCAACGGATTTACGCTGGAAGGGTGTAAAAAGAAATTATAATTCTGAAGACGTCCATCGTTTGTCCGGCTCTTTGAAAATTGATTATACTTTGGCGGACCAAGGAGCAAAAAAGCTTTGGTCACTGTTGCAAAGCCCCGAAGCCGTTCGTGCGCTGGGGGCTCTTACCGGAAATCAGGCCATGCAACAGGTTAAGGCCGGACTCAAAGCTATTTATTTATCCGGATGGCAAGTCGCGGCCGACGCCAACCTCTCTGGGCAAATGTATCCTGATCAAAGTTTGTATCCGGTCAATTCAGTACCGGCGGTGGTTAAAAAAATCAATCAGGCTCTGCAGCGAGCCGATCAGATCTGTCACTCTGAAAGTAATTTTGAAACAGATTGGTTTGCTCCGATCATTGCTGATGCTGAAGCGGGTTTCGGTGGAGTACTTAATGCTTTTGAGTTGATGAAAGCGATGATAGAGGCCGGAGCTGCGGGTGTGCATTTTGAGGACCAACTTGCTTCAGAAAAAAAATGTGGGCATCTCGGTGGAAAAGTTCTGGTGCCGACGAGTCAGTTTATTAAAACACTTAATGCCGCGCGACTGGCTTCAGACGTGGTTGATGTGCCAACAGTCATTATTGCAAGAACTGATGCCGACGCCGCCCGATTGATGATTAGTGATATCGACGAGAGTGATCGCCCTTTTTTAACCGGGAATCGAACATCAGAGGGTTACTATACCATTTGTGGCGGAATAAACATGGCCGTAGCGAGGGGTTTAGCTTATGCCCCGTATGCGGATCTAATCTGGTGTGAAACGTCAACGCCGGATCTGCACGAAGCGAAAATTTTTGCAGAGGGCATTCGGAAAGTATTTCCTGAAAAAATTCTGGCGTATAATTGTTCGCCTTCATTTAACTGGGGTAAGAAACTAGACGCTCATACGATTTCTAAATTTCAGTCGGAACTGAATGCGATGGGATACAAATTTCAATTTGTAACACTGGCCGGATTTCATTCGCTGAACTATTCAATGTATGAGTTGGCGCGTAATTACGCAGCCAGCGGAATGTCTGCTTACACAATTCTTCAGAATCACGAGTTTGCAGCTGAGGTTCACGGTTATACAGCCACGAAACATCAGCGCGAGGTCGGAACTGGCTATTTCGATTTAGTGAATTCAGTCATTGCGGGAGGCCAGCATTCAGCCTCGGCAATGAAGGGTTCAACCGAAGAGGAACAGTTCACTACTTCAATCTTCGCTTTAACTTAGATAATTAAAGAGTCGATGCGTAGGTTCTGTTCTGTAGCGCAGAAATTCTCTCTTCAAGCGGTGGATGGGTCATGAATAGGGCCGACATTCCAGAAGATTTACCGAATATTTTAAGAGTGGCCAGCTTATCAGGGCCCTCTTTCTCTTCCGTCACTTGGGGAACTAAATGCATGCGTTGAAGTTTCAATAAAGCGGCCGTCATTTTTTCAGGAGTTGAAAAACGCGCGCCACCGGCGTCAGCTCGGAACTCACGATGCCGAGAGAAATAATTCACGATAATTGAACCGAACAGCGCAAACACGAGTGATACCCCAGTGTAAATTGCCTGGCGAAGAAAGAAATCGCCGATTCCGGGGCGATCATCGTCTTTGCCGCGAACAACATTCATTATGGCCATTGTAATAATCTGAGCAATGAACATGACAAACGCATTCACTACACCTTGAATCAGAGTGAGCGTAACCATGTCACCATTAACGATATGGGCAATTTCATGAGCTAGGACGCCTTCAATTTCAACATCACTCATTGAGCTCATCAGTCCGGTAGAAACAGCCACAAGCGACCTGTTTTTTGACGGGCCCGTGGCAAATGCATTGACGTCAGAAGAGTCGTAATAGCCAACTTCGGGCATGACGTCGAGGCCTGCCGTGCGTGAAATCTGATAAACTTTATCAATCAGTTTTCGTTCCATCGGGTTTGTGGTTGTGGAATCAACAAGTTGTACGCCATGAAAGCGTTTCGCCATCCACCGAGAAAGTTGCAATGAAATAAAAGATCCCACCATGCCATAGATGAGGCAAAGAGTGAATAGTCCGGCGTATCCGCCGGATGTAAGATTGATTCCGAAGAAGCGCGCGGCAAAAGCCACAACAAATTGAACAGTGAGTGAAACCAGGATTGCAGTGATAATGAAATAACCAAACCGCTTAATAAATGCCATAAGAACACCTCATATTAAAAATTGAGTACAGCTTAAACATGAGTCTTATGTTGCCATTGTCAATGGGACAGTCAACTCGTCATAATTTGCTGAAAAAACAAACATCAATTTAATTTACCGCACCTCATAAATATGGGATTTAATTCAGTATTTAGGTATGATTCTCACTTTAACAAAAGAGTGAATATGTCTTTATCAAAAGAATTCGGCGGTCTTGATAAAAAGATCTTAGTCAGCATTTATCAATCGATGGCAAAGTCGCGCGTTTTAGAAGAGCGGCTGATAAAAATTTATCGCGCCGGCGAATCTTTTTTCTGGATTGGTGGCCCGGGCGAAGAAGCTTGGGGTGTTCCATTGGGTTTACTTGCAAGAAAAGGGCAAGGGCCGACATATGATTATTTACATCTGCATTATCGTTGCACGCCAACATTAATCGCGATGGGAATGCCAATGCTTGATTCAGTTCGATTGATGATGAATCGAACGACCGACAAATCCACCGGCG
>JAYVIY010000282.1:0-3457 GCA_043769795.1 Pseudobdellovibrio sp.
GTGGCACAACACGATGGAAATCGGCTGGTACAGTATCAAGGAAATTGGGTGGTACACTATGATGGAAATTCACTGGTACACATTGGTGGAAATTCGACAGTTAGATATTGACCACATTCTCCCCGATTCAAAAGGTGGTTCTGACGAGATAGAAAATTTACAAGTTCTGTGTCATAGTTGCAACCGCGCAAAAGGAAATTATTTATTAAAGTCATCAAAAGATATTCATCACCTAGCACTAAATGAAAATGAAACTTGTATCTTTTGCAAGCTTCCAAAAGAGCGAGTCTTATTTGAAAACGAATATATTAAAGTAGTTCGAGATATTTATCCAGTATCAAATGGTCATACTCTTTTTATTCCTAAACGCCACATTCAAAACGCTTTTGAGTTAACAGATCAAGAAATGCTCTGGATTTTTAAATTAGCAAAACTGGAATCAGGCAACCTCATAAAAAACGACAATAGTATTGAAGGTTTTAATACTGGCTTCAACATCGGCAAAGCTGCCGGCCAGTCTGTAATGCATGTGCATTTTCATTTAATTCCGCGCCGCACAGATGACACCCCTGAGGCCTTCGGGGGTATAAGAAATGTTATAGCCGGCAAAGGTAAGTATTAAGTTTAACTAACTAGACAAACTAAATCTCTTCCAACCCACATTTTTTTAAATAATCAAATATTTCATTATAGAAGCTTGGATTTCTTGTAACGTCTTCCATATTGCCATTTGGCACATAGATAACGTGAATTGCGACTTTCCTGATGCCAGTATACCGACCTGATCAATAACCAAAGCTGATTTTACAGGTTTTGAAACTCTTCTTAAGAACTCGAGTTGTCGTTCAACAACTTCCTTTGCTTCCAATAAATCTTCAGATTCGTCATCGGCCAGTAGAAAGTTCACATAATCAATGGCAGCTTCAATATAAAATTTAGACTTAACTTCGATTTCTCCGTCAATTTGGCTGATCCAATTCGCATCAGTCAGATCGTCAGCCATGTGTTGGAAAAGAAGTTTGTTAATGGGATCTAAATTTGAATAGTGGGTCTTTATAACCGTTGCGTTCACGAATACCTCGCAATGTTTGAACAATGTTTAGAATGTAAATCAAGCAAATTTCTTTACCTCAAAAAAATTGATCTTCCGATGAAGAAAGAATCAAAATGATCAATTTATTAAGAAGTGATCAAACTTGTTAAGAAGTGATCAAGTTAAGTAACGTAATGATGCGCAAATATCATTTTAACTACAAAACTCATTGGTTTCGTTGTCATCTGGGGTCAGCGTAAAAGACGCCGAACACTTGATTCTTAAAATGCTCTCACTAAATACATTCACATGTTCAATCCCTAAGCTTAACTCTTATACGACAACGCAATCTCCCCACTAATCTCCGCCACTCTCACCCTCAACGCCTCAGGCTTATTAACCCGCGCATGCGTCCCAAGACTGAGCACCCATCGCGCCAACTCATCATTAATCTTCACACTCATCGAAAGCAAAATCCCACTCTGATTCCGAACAATCCTCTGTGTCTTATGCCAACGCCTCTCAGAAACATAAGAAGCAATCGGCTCTTTAACCAAAATCTCAATCTCATCCACATCACCAATCTGCAAAACCCCGATACCAGAATCAATCATCTTAGTAATGTCGATTTTTTTAGATTCATACTCAACATCCGTCCACTTGGCCTCGCGTATCCGCCCGAACGAGAACAGTTTAATCTCCCCATCACCCAAATCCTGCGCAATAAGATAAGCCCCGCCATTGCCAAAATAAACCCCTTCAGGCCCAAGCTTGCGGCGAGTGGCATTCGCTTCAGACGATTTATTCAAAGAATTATAATAAACCTCAACAACATGCCCTTCTTCGCAAGCCCGGTAAACGGTATCGAAAATCTCCTGCGGAATGGAAGACTGCCAAGACGCCATCGGCGAATAAAACACTTTCTCTTTCATTTCGAGCAAATGCTGAATGGCTTTATCACCCAAAGTTTTTTCAAGCTTATCAAAGAAGCTGGTAATGTGTTGAAACAAAGGACTGGTTTTAAACGCACTCATCGATTCTTTACTTAAGAAAAGCGCAATAAGCTCTTCAACCGAAAACGATACGTTCTTAGCAACCTTGGCGATAGAATCCATCTTAAAGCGCTTTTCACGCTGCCCATCAACATCAGTCGGTATCAACGGAAAAAACATATCCACCGCATCGAGATCGCGCCTGATAGTTCGTTCTTGCTCTTCAAACCCGTAATCCTGCATTTTAGTGGTAAGCTCTGCCGCCGTAAAACCCTGGGGGTTGATTTCAAGCAGATGAATGATTTTAAGAATTCGTGCAACCTGTGTATTTCGACCCGACATAATGTTGTACCCCCAAGTTGCAATCGATCTGCTCATAGTAACAGTTTGTAAGATTATTACACTGGTCCAAAGTTCAATTCACGATACCAAAGCCAAATGTCTTTAAAGGACAATTTCGCAAGCTTGCGTAACTTTTTTAGCTTGATTTCAAAATGTCCTATAAAGACACGGAAATAGCTTACAAAGTTTCGAACAAAACCAAAGAAAAGAGTTCGAAATGAAATTATTAAGTTTGATGTACATGATATTTGTCACCCAGACGGTAGCCAACGCTGCAAATATCAAGCAGCTGTTGAACGATCAAGATTTAGCTATAATTCAGTTAAAGAACGGTGAAAAAATCGAAGTGGGAGAAAACTTCATCGTTTCTGAGAACAAAAACCAATGCCTGCTGGAAGCGCTTTCCATAGATAAGCGAATCGTAACCGTTTCTTCAAAGGCCTGCTCTGACAAAAGTATCCTGACCATCGGCAAAACCGTCGAGAAATCACTTTTCGACCCGAAACTCACTCAAACTGAGACCCTGCCTCAAGCAGCAGAGCCGACTATCGAAAAAGAAAAAGCCACTGTGGCACCCATTCCCGAAGCGAAGGATGGGCCTGCCGTTAAAGAAAGTTATGGGGCATTTGTTATGGGCTATATGCTGGCACCCAAAATTCTATTAAATGGCACAGCCTACGCCGGCACAAGTTCAGAGCGGGGCACCTTCGAATATAAATTTAGCAACACCCTAACTTTCGGTTTTGAAGCGAGCCAATTTCGAAGAAACTCATGGAATAACGGGGTTTTCTTTCATTACGCCGCTTTGAAGTTTGATACGGTCACGATTTCGGGGCCAGTGTCTGGCACCTCAAGCGGAACAATGACCGGCGGAATGACTATCTTAACTTTAGCTTACGCCGGCAAGTACAGATGGGAAACCGCCTATTTTCCGCTGAATATAGGATTCTTAAGTTCAACAGTTGATAGTACCGGTAGTTTTACCAGAACAATGGCGGCCATAGCTCTTGTTTCCTACGGCCTCGGCTTCGCAATGACTGAAACTTTCAACCTAGAGTTTATTACTGCTGCGAGCACTGTGACTTCTAGC
>JAYVIY010000283.1:0-3444 GCA_043769795.1 Pseudobdellovibrio sp.
TTGGCTGCAAGTAATGCCTGCATCACCGAAAAAACTAGTGTTACGTTTGTTTTGATTCCTTTTTCGGTCAGCTTTTTAACCGCAATCATTCCTTCTTCGCACATCGGAATTTTAACTACGACGTTTTTGGCCCAAGCAGCCATTCGCACGCCTTCTTTAACCATTTCTTCAGCATTTAAAGATATAACTTCGGCCGAAACAGGTCCGTCCGTTAATTCGCAAATTTCTTTGATTACTTGTTCAAAATCGCGACCCGATTTTGCAATTAAAGATGGATTCGTTGTAACTCCGTCTACCCATCCTCTTTCGTTAGCCGCTTTAATTTCTGCAATATCCGCTGTATCAATAAAAAATTTCATCTTTTCTCCTCATTAGCATTATTTTTTAAAAACAAATCGTCCATAGAATAGAGTCCCGATTTTTGCTTGATTATCCACTCGCTGGCCATCAGGGCCCCTTCTGCAAAAACCGTACGATTCAAAGCTTGATGTTGCATTGTAATCATTTCATTTGTTGAGCCTGCAACTAAAGTATGAATGCCGAAAATACCACCTAGACGCAAACTAATAGGTGTGTCTATTTTTTTATTCAGAATTTTTTCAAGATCTGAGGCAAGAGTTTTCGCTGTCCCGCTCGGTTTGTCTTTTTTCTGGGTGTGGTGTATTTCTTCCAATGAAAAATCAAAATTTGAAATACTGGCAAGGCCTTTGATAGCCTGCCGAAATGCCCAAAGCCCCGGGCTCATATTTGATGACCAGAACAGAGGTCTTTTTTTTGCCAAAACTTTAATTTTCGAAAATTCTGCTTCCGAAAAGCCTGTTGATCCCGAAACCACTGGGGTATTGAATTTCTTCGTCGCATTCAATAACTCGAACAAACCCTTCTCTGATGTGAAATCAATCCAGACGTCTACATCTTTTAGTAAGTCCTCTTCAACATTTTGAATCTTCGCGGCGCTAATTGCAAAAAGAACTGAGGCCTCTTCGCCCACAGATAAAAATGGCACAAGAGTGCTATTCATTTTCATAAGAGGGATCATCTGTTCAACAGCTTTTCCCATTTTTCCACTGCCGCCGAAAAGGCCTAGCTTAATTTTCATTAAATAATTTCCAGATTTTTTAATTCGGTCGCAATTTCTTCAAAATATTTTCTATCCAGCTCAATTAATGGCAGCCTCATATCAGGAGCGCTGAAAATACCCATTTTGAACAGCATCCATTTAAGCGGAATTGGATTTGCTTCAACATACATTAACGAAATTAATTTTTTATACCTCGCAAAATCTAAAGCTGCTTCTTCAGTTTTATTCTGCGAAACCAAGGCCGCCCAGCGCGCGCTTGCCGAGGTGATGGCGTTAGACATGACTGATATAATTCCGTTGCCACCGAGCCTTAAAAAATCAATAAAAGTTGGATCATCTCCCGATAGAAAAATGAAATCCGCCGCTAGCTTAGCCTTAAGTTTTTCATCAAAAGGAATGTCGCCGCTGGCCTCTTTGATGGCAATGACATTTTTTTCCTTTGAAATTTCTAGAATCGTTTCAACGGTCATGCCGGTTATTGTGCGACCGGGAACGTTATATAGTATAACTGGCAAATTAGTATTTTTCGCCACTTCGGTAAAATGAGAAATCAGGCCTCTTTGCGGAGGCTTATTATAGTACGGCACCACAACTAGGGCCGCATCGGCGCCGAGACCTTCGGCTTTTTTTGTTGTTTCAACCGTTTGCGCCGTTGAGTTAGAGCCGGTTCCTAAAATAATCGGCACCCGCTGACCTGATATCTCACGAACGCATAAATAAATTTTTTCTACTTCTTCCCACGTAAGGGTTGGGCTTTCAGCCGTCGTGCCATTAACGACAAAACCGTTAATTCCTTGCTTAAGCTGAAATTCAACCAACTTAGTCAGCGATATAAAATCGACTTTATTTTTAGAAAAGGGTGTAGGAAGTGCTGATATTACGCCTTTAAAACTAAATTGAGATGTCATATTCAAAACTCCCTAAAAGAACTGCAGGTCCGGTCATCTCCGGACAGCCTAGATCGGACAGGTCCATCATAAGTGTTCCCCCCGGCATTTCAACCTGTGTTTGCTTCACACCGCGTTTAGTTAAGTTGTAAAATGCCGCAGCCATGGCACCTGTGCCACAGGCCGCAGTAAAGTCTTCTACGCCACGCTCGTAGGATACCGCCTTTACTTTATGCTCATCACTTTCAATTTCAATAAAAGTAACATTTGTGCCTCTCGGTAAAAAACTTGGATGGTTTCGCAATAGCCTGGCCTCTTGCTTTAATTTTTGATTTGTAATTAGTTTTTTCGTTTCAATAACCAGATGTGGAACGCCGGTGTCGCAGTAGAAACCGAAATCTGACGAATATTTTTTAATGGGAGTCATTTTTATTTTGAATTCTTTTTTGTCTACATAATCAATTGTAATGTTGCCCGCAACGGTTTTCAGCCGCCAACTCTTATGAGTGCTGCCCAACTGATTTTCAATAAAATAACCTACGCACCTCGTGGCATTTCCGCACATTTCCGCATCAGAGCCATCATTATTAAAAAACCACCACTTAAATTCGTCACCAACTGGTGAAGCCTTCGCCAAAAAAATAAATCCGTCTGCAGGGTTTTCGCTACAAACCCGAACCGTAAGCATTTTCATTTTCTCAGTCGTAAAGGGCGGATTGCCGGCATTATCGCAAAAAACCTGAGTGACGTGAAAGGTATTTCCGGCGCCGGAAATCAGATTCGTTTTTAGATTCATTTTGTTTTTTTTTCTTTTATCACCTTAGTCGTATCGGAACTGACAGCACTCGGCTCGACCGCCATCTGTTTTTGAACAGTTTGTTCTTCTGCTGGCGGCAAAGGTGGCCCTTTAATTCCGCAAGACACGATGCTTAAAACGAAAATGAAAAAAATTACTTCTTTTTTGAATGCCATTCTGACCTCATCACTATAAAACTCTCATGCAAAGCTCGAAATCATATCTGAATTTTCGAGCGGTTGATTTGTTTAGGCTTTTGCATTTGTTTGCATAGAGCAACATTTGCTCTGCATTTGTGTCAATACCACTTTTTTGTTTTTCTTCAATTGATTCAGAGTTTAGTTTTTGTTTGTAATAGGTCAGGTCCGGCCAAGGCGAGTAGTGTTTCTCAAAATAGGCAATGAGATCTTTCGCTCGCGCGTAATTTTTAGCTAAAAATGATCGATCCAATTCAAGCAATATCAGGCCGATGTGGTCTTCAGAAATTTTTTCGGGAATATTTTTAATTATTGCTTTGTTTTTAAAGTCGGGCTCATTTCGTTGCCCAAGCAAATCCGTCCACGTATCAAATCGACTCAGCGGAACAAGTTCCTTAATTTTTAGTTGTGTTTCAAGAAACCCGCGCGTGTTTTTTTCGCGGAGAAGAAGTCGAGCTCTTTGAATTAGGCATTCAAGTTGCT